>NZ_JAPZSO010000170.1:0-32983 GCF_027531715.1 Microcystis sp. LE19-8.1F
GATGGGGTTAAATCCACAATATATTTTTTAGATGGCATTTTTTGGTCGCTCAGTTTTAGTTAACAATACAGGGAGCATCTCATTTATGCAAGTGAGTAATTATACTTGTCCCTAAAACTGGTTTCTAGCAAGACTTTCAAACTAAGTAGTCGTGCAAAATAAATTTCCTAGTGAAGAAAGGCACTCATGCAAAAGGCAGATATGTGTAATTAATTTTGCTTAGGTACTTAGGAGCCATAAAAGGTGAAAGTCTCATGTACGGTTCTGAATGGGAGGGAAGGTCCGAGAATAAGAGGGACGAAAAGCCGCAATCTTTTTAATGTCTCATCGCTTCTATTATTTTCATGGTTTCGACGCTGACAGTACAGACTCTTTGTAGTAAGTCAATTACTGTTTCTTTATAATCGGCAAAGCGATAGTTATTAAATCTTTCGGCGATGGTTTTATCTTTGGGTTTCTTTTCCTTATATTGATCTAAAATCCATTCTAGGGCCGAACGATTACCGAGTTTATATTCCCAGGCAATTTTGGGAATATCTTGTAGGAAGGTGATATCGTCGAGGTTGATGGAATTTTTTTCTCGGTCAGCTTTTAGTTTGGTTTTGGGTTTGAGGTTATTATTAGTATCAATGCGGGTTAGTGGGTAGGGTGCGACGGTTTCATAGTTGATGTGTAATTCCATTAGTTTGCTTCCCCATTCTACCCATTGAGAGAAGTTATCATAAAAGGGAAGTCGCGGAAATTCTCGCTTAAGATTTAATTCGTATTTACTGCGATATTCAGGGTAGTGAAGGACTGCATAAGTGTAGTGGAAGATATCGAGTTTGGTGATGGTTTTATCGTTGTAATGTTTTTGGAATTGTTGCAATCCCCAATCGGTGATATTGTCGATACGGTTTCCTTCTTTGTCGTAGTAGTAGAGGGGGAGACATTGAGTTTTTTCAAGACAATCAAGACAAGTGATTAAGTTAGTAGATAAACAATGAAATGGTTTTGAAAACCCAATTCCAGATAAACATATATATAGATCATCAGTATTTTTGTAGATTCCATACCATTGATAAGTCCTTCCATTGAAATGCTTGTCAAAGTAAAGCCATTGTTTAATGTATGGACGATAAATACTTATCAAAATACTTTCATTGTCAAACTTTTTAAATATCTTACGGCTAAGATATTGAGTTAAATCACCATCCCACTTAATCTGATTTCTTCCTTGATAATTTTCATCTTTAAAAGTTCTCTGATAAACATCGACAAAAAACCTCATCTTTGCTTCTAGCGTATCTCTTGAAAAGTCATAAACCCACTCATCTCGCTGAGTTTTAAGTCCTGACGAAAACAACTTAAACACAGCTTTCTCAGACTTGCCACTTTTTACCTCCTTATCAATCAAAGGTAGCAGTTGATTAAAGTCATTATCTGATTGATTGAGCCAATTATGTTTTTTATCTGGGATGATATGCTGGAAACTTAATTTATCAAGAGTATTTTCCCGAAAATATTCTTGTTTCTCTTCGGCTTTTGCATAATCTTGAATAGCATTATAAAAAATCTTAAAGCCTTCGGATTCCTGATTCCTGACAAGAAAATAGACAGCAATTCCTACTTTAATCTTGTCGCTGAAAACATTACCCCCCTCTCTTCGTCTCCTTTCCCCGCTATTTCGTGCATTTCCTTTCGCATCAACAATCCAAATCTCATTAAACTCGTCGGCAACTACTTTTCTAAATCCATCATAAGCCAACGCATCGATAAAAGAAGAGTTAGATACAAAAGCAATGATACCATTTTTATTTAATCGATCCGAAGCCCAACGAATAAAACGAGTGTACATATCATAGACGACAATTTGATTCTGTGCCTTACCTTCTTTGACATAACTATATTTAATGCGCTTGTCAATCTCTTCATAACTTCGATTTGCATTACCTTGATTAAAATTCTCCTGCTTGGCATTATAAGGAGGATTACCAATAATTACAGAAATATTGCGGTCATTTTGATTGTGAATCCGTTGGGTATTCTCCGCCGACATGGCAAACAAATCCATCTGCTTGATATTAGAAGAAGCATGGTCCAGGGTATCCACAAAACAGATATGCTCAAACTCTTCATACTCACCCATCTTCTGCTTATAGGTGAACTCAATATTCAAATTAGCAATATAATAAGGCAGAATTGCCACCTCATTACAGTGCATCTCATGCTTATACTTGTACCGTAACTTATCCTTCGGTAAATACTCAATCAACTCCGTTACAAAAGTTCCTGTCCCCGTCGCCGGATCTAAAATTTCTACTCCTGGATCCGCCAACAACTTCCTAAAATGCTTGTGGACTAAATAATCGACACTTTCAATCATAAAACGGACAATTTCATTGGGTGTATAGACAATTCCCAACCGGTCCGCCGCTTTCGGATTGTATGCTTTATAAAAATTCTCATAAATCGCCTTGAGAAACTTCTGCTTCTCGTGGTGGTTATAAATATTCGCCGCCGTCCGCCGAATTACCGCATAATAACGTTCAATAGTCCCTAAAGTATTGCGCTTGGTATTACCAGTAAAGAAAGTTTCAATCACTCCCTGTAATTCCCTAGCGATATTATTTTCCCGGTGAAATTGGGACTCATTAAAAATATTGATAAAAATATCCTCTGTCAGAATATGCTGAATAATCATCTCTCGCACATCTTCCAGACTAATTTCTGGATTGATTGACTTGCGACAAATCTCTAAAAATTTGTCCCGCGCTGTCACAAAATTCCGATTCGTCTCCGACTGCAACGCAATTAAACCCCGCAACGCTTCTAAAATTGTTGGTAAATCTTCCTTAAAACTATCAATCGCCTCTCGAAAATCCTCAACCTCCGGACGTACATAATTAATAAAAGCATTAATAATCCCATCCAAAGCCTCATCATCGCGCATGGAGACGCGCAGTCTTTCCTCTCCTCCTTGAATTAAAACCGCCGTCTGGGAGTCTTCAAATAAAATATTGTCATTAGGGTAGCCTTTCGCTAACTTTTTCTCAATTTCTTCGTCTAAATTATCGTATTGATCCTTACTTTCCCAATATCCCCAATCTAACCGTAAAGCATCCTTTACCGTCCCGTCAGGATAGACAACTTTTCCCGACTTAGTGCGATAATCCAACTCCGGAATTAACAAAAAATCCCGCGCCTTGCAATAGTCATTTAACAAATTCTGAAAAGCGACTCTAATCGAAGTTTCCTTGCGACTACCGCCATATTGGACAATCTTCTCAACTTCCGCCTGATACTGGCTGATTAATAATCTAGACATGGGCTTAGAGGAGGTAAATTAAGTAGTTATAATCAAATAGAAGATAGATTTTGGACTCTGATCCCCCCTGCCCCCCTTGATAAGGGGGGTGCCGATAGGCGGGGGGATCTACCCTTGATTGTCTTTAATCGGGATGACAGGATTCGAACCTGCGGCCCCTTCGTCCCGAACGAAGTGCGCTACCAAGCTGCGCTACATCCCGAAATTTTTTAGCTAAATCATCATAGCATATTCTGCCTTGAGTGGGTCGAGACTTGCTAGGATATTACAGATATAGGCAAAAATTATCGGAGTAGTTCAGGCGTGACGGTCAAACCAGAGTGGTTACGGGTAAAAGCACCGCAATGGCAGCGAGTCGGCAGTGTTAAGGAGGTTTTACGCGATTTAGGCTTAAATACCGTTTGTGAGGAGGCTTCCTGTCCCAATATCGGCGAATGTTTCCACGCGGGGACGGCTACCTTTTTAATTATGGGTCCTGCTTGCACTCGCGCCTGTCCTTACTGTGACATCGATTTTGAGAAAAAACCCCAACCTTTAGACTCCACGGAACCCCTGCGACTAGCGGCAGCCGTGCAACGTCTTGATCTTAATCATGTAGTGATCACTTCTGTCAATCGCGATGATTTGGCTGATGGGGGTGCTAGTCAATTTGTCCGTTGTATCGAGGAAATTCGCCGCATTTCCCCAAAAACCACCATCGAAGTGCTGATTCCCGATCTTTGTGGCAATTGGCAGGCTTTAGCTGCAATTCTTGCCGCTAAACCTGAAGTTTTAAACCACAATACCGAAACTGTTCCCCGTCTCTATCGTCGCGTGCGTCCCCAGGGTGATTACCAGCGTTCCCTAGAATTATTGCAGCGCGCTCGCGCCATTGTTCCCGCTACCTACACAAAATCGGGCATTATGGTGGGATTGGGGGAAACCGACGAGGAAGTGCGGCAAGTAATGCGCGATTTACGGGCCGTCGATTGTGATATTCTCACCATCGGGCAGTATCTGCAACCATCGTCAAAACATCTCGGTGTCCAGGAATTTATCACCCCCGAACAGTTCCACGCTTGGCGCGAATACGGGGAATCTCTGGGATTTTTACAAATTGTTGCGAGTCCCTTGACAAGAAGCTCTTATCATGCTGAACAAGTCAGAGCCTTAATGAATTTGTACCCGCGAGAGTCTTGAGATGGGGCAGCAATTGCTCAAAAGCTCGTCCTCGGTGGCTAATTTTTCTTTTTAATTCGGGAGACATTTCCGCAAAGGTTAAAGCGTATTCGGGGACATAAAAAATCGGATCGTAACCAAAACCACCCTCACCCCTAGGACTGGTTAAAATTTCTCCCGTGCAGATTCCTGTGGCGCTCAAGGCAATCTCACCATCGGGACGGGCGATCGCAATTACACAGACAAAACGGGCCGAACGATCCTGATTATCTCCTAATTCTCTGACGAGGCGATCGATTCTTTCTCGATCATTTTTACCATAGCGGGCCGAGTAAATCCCCGGGGCATTTCCTAACCCGGTTACTTCCAATCCCGAATCATCGGCGATCGACCATTCTCCCAATGTTAGGGCAATTTGAGCAGCTTTTAAATAGGCATTTTCGGCAAAAGTCGCCCCTGTTTCCTCTATCTCTAAATCATCGGGTTTTAACTGCAATTCTAGGTCGATATCGGTTAAGTATTCCCCTATCTCTGCTAATTTACCCGGGTTACTCGTGGCTAGAATTAATTTTTTCATCGGCATTTTATCTCAGTGATCAGTGATCAGTTACCAGTTATCAAATATGAGGTTTCAGCTTACTAGACCTCCAGCTAAGTAGCTGGTTATAATTAAATTAAAAATGGATTTTAGGTTCGATCCCCCCTGCCCCCCTTGATAAGGGGGGTGCCGATAGGCGGGGGGATCTCCCCTTGATAAGGGGGGTGCCGATAGGCGGGGGGATCTCCCCTTGATAAGGGGGGTGCCGATCCCCCCTTAATAAGGGGAAAGTTTTTAATACCTACCTACTTAGGGCTTGCTGAATAAATGTGAAATATAGACGAGGTAAGGGTTTTAGGGTTCTGTTTTGCTCTCACAGGTGCAAGATTTTGAGAGAATCTTCGTTCAAAACCTTGCGTCTTCATCGGCCCGTGTCCTGTAGGGGCGAAGCATTCGGGCAATAACCTATCGGTGAAACCGTAGATTTTCTATCCGAATGCTTCGCCCGTACTTTTTCAGCAGACCCTACTTAATATTATCTCAAGACTAAAAGTCTTTCTGGTTGATTAACCCGTATTTTTTCAGTGAATTGCAGATATCTACTGATAACTGATAACTGTTTACTGATAACTGATAACTGATTACTGTTTACTGATAACTGATAGTCCCGCTAACATTTGAGCGTAGGGAGTTTCGTGGAGGTGGGCCTTATTGACAGCACCAAAAAGGGTTAATTTGTCGATAATTACCGATTTCATTGCGGAAATTGCCTCTCCTGCGATTTCTAATAAATCCTTATCCTCTGGCCCGCAAATTTCCCGTTTCAGGGACTGCATATAGGCTTGACGCACTTCCGTATTAACATTAAATTTGCAGACTCCTAACTGGATCGATCGCCCGATCATTTCTGGGGGTAAACCGGAAGCACCGTGTAAAACTAGGGGAATAGACAGAAGTTGTCGAATCCGGTCCAGGCGATCGAAATCGAGACGGGGCGGACTTTTGTACTCGCCATGGACATTACCGATAGTTACGGCCAGAGAATCCACTCCCGTCGCTTCCACAAATTGCACTGCTTGCTCTGGATCTGTCATTTTAGCCTCTTTTTCGGCAATAGTTAACCCGTCCTCAGTGCCGCTAATTCGGCCGATTTCTGCCTCCACCACAGCCCCGTATTCGTGAGCTAGACGGGTCATTTCTTTGGTAAAAGCGAGATTATCTTGGTAGGGAAGATGAGAGCCATCGGCCATAATTGAGGTCATCCCCGCTTCTAGGGCCTCGTAGATGTCGCTGGCTTTAGTGCTATGGTCAAGATGGACCGAGATAGGAACCTTGGCCGAGCGAGCGGCCTCTAAACAGAGAGCGACGAGGGTAGAACTGCCATAACGCAAAGCGCTGGGGTGAATTTGCAACATAGCGGGACTACGGCAATCCTCGGCGGCACTAATCACCGCTTTGACTCCTTCTAGGTTATAAACATTAAAAGCTCCGATCGCATAGATATTTTTGCGAGCGGTTTCGAGGAGTTCCTGAGTAGAAGCGAGCATAATATGGAAAATAACCATTGATACTGCCCAATTTTACCTTAATTAGGGCTGGCTTCTAGAGGACAAATAAAAGGGCAGCCATGGTCAAAATCGCTACAATAATACATAAAATCCTAATTGCGAGGAAAGCCTATCGATACCATCTTCGGCAATACCCAGGGACTGAAAGCCAGTCAGATGAAACAGCTACAAAGGCTGTACCATGAACGCTTACCCATCGATACTCTCACCACCCCAGAATTCGCCCAAAGACTGGCGGCTATTAGTACCGATATTCATCAACCCCTCTGCACTTATATCAACCGTCGCGGCCAGGTAATTCGTGTGGGAGTGGGAACCCCCCGACAAACCCAATTTTCTCTCTTGGAACTACCCCGCTACGGTTCCGAACGTCTTTGCGGAATTCGTTGTATCGCCACGGAACTCAAGCAGGAACCGCCAAAAGAATCCAGTTTAACCGCCATGGCTCTGCAAAGATTAGACGCACTGGTGATCTTAACCCTAACCGGCACAGGCATGATCCGTCGCGGTGGTGGGGCGACCGGTTATGTGGAGCAGGTCTATCTGGCGCATCTCATACCACAAAGTCAAACAAATGTCAATAGTAATATATACTGGTCTGTCTCCCCGCCCTTAAATCTAGAGGATTTAAGCAAACAGGACTTTTTAGAGTTAGTGGAAGGACTAGAGGCGGAGTTTCAGCGCGAATTTACCGCTATAACCGTTGATACAGCCGAAGATCGGGTGCTATTGGTTGGTTTAATGACCGACAATATGAGCGATCGCCAGTTCGAGGACGGTTTAAGCGAATTAGAACGTTTAGTTGATACCGCCGGGGGCAAAGTTTTGCAAGTCACCCGACAAAAACGGGATCATCCCCATCCTCAAACAGTGATCGGTTCGGGAAAAGTGGCAGAAATCGCCCTACAGGTGCAAACTTCCGGGGCTAATTTAGTTGTATTCAATCGGGATCTTTCTCCCGCCCAAATTCGCAATCTAGAGAACCAAATCGGGGTGAGAGTGGTCGATCGCACCGAGGTGATCCTGGACATTTTCGCCCAACGGGCCCAATCCCAAGCGGGTAAACTACAGGTAGAATTAGCCCAATTAGAATACACTTTACCGCGTCTCACCGGGCGCGGATTAGCCATGTCGAGATTAGGGGGAGGAATTGGCACTCGCGGACCGGGGGAGACAAAATTAGAAACAGAACGCCGAACTATTCAACGTCGTTTATCCCGTCTCCAGGATGAGGTGGATCAACTGCAAGCTCATCGTTCCCGTTTACGCAAACAACGGCAAAAACAAGAGGTAGCCAGTGTGGCGATCGTCGGTTACACCAATGCGGGAAAATCTACTTTAATTAATGCTCTCACCGCTGCCGAAGTTTATACCGCCGATCAACTGTTTGCTACCCTCGATCCCACCACCCGACGCTTAACTATTACCGATCCCCTCACCCAAGCATCTCACCCCCTCTTACTAACCGATACGGTGGGTTTTATCCATGAATTACCCCCCTCGCTGGTGGATGCTTTTCGGGCAACTTTGGAGGAAGTAACGGAAGCAGACGCCTTACTCCATCTGGTGGATCTCTCCCATCCAGCTTGGGAAAGTCAGATTGCCTCGGTGTTAAAAATCCTCTCGGAGATGCCGATTCAAACTGGTCCAATGTTAATGGTGTTTAATAAGTTGGATCAGGTAAAAAGCGACGATTTGGAAATAGCTAAGGAAAAATATCCCCAAGCTGTTTTTATCTCGGCTATTCGGCGGCTAGGATTGGAAACTTTAAAACAAAAGTTAATCGATTTAACCGCTTAGGTAGGTGGGTGGAATTAAATATAAAATGAACGTAGGTTGGGTTGAAGCATGAAACCCAACGCCCGATTATGTTACGCTACCGCTAACCCATCCTACAAATAATTGTGCCTACCTACTTAAGTAGGGTTGGCTGAATAAGTCTGTTGGTGGGGTTAGGAGTCAGTAGCCGGTCGTCAGGAGTCAGTATTCAGGAGATTATTTTTATTTATTCTCCCCACTTCATTCATAATTCCTAATTCCTAATTCCTAATTCCCACTGATAACTTAGTAACTATGCAAACAATCTTTCAGCGCATAGGCTACCTGTTGTTGTTCCTCAAAGCTTAAATCGGGAAACATAGGTAAAGATAACACTTTTTCACTGGCCAATTCAGCCACGGGTAAATCACCTTTTTTATAGCCTAAATACTGATAAACCGGCTGTAAATGTAGGGGAATCGGATAATAAACCATAGATAAGACATCTTTTTCCTGCAAAGCCGCCCGAATTTGGTCACGATTTTCCGTTAGGATTGTGTACTGATTCCAAACGTGCTTACCCCCGGCTAAAGCGGCAGGTAAAGTGATATTAGGCAAAGGTTGCAGTAATTCCCGATAACGTTGGGCAATCTCGATCCGTTGATTATTCCAAAAATCGAGGTATTTCAGCTTAATTTGCAAAATAACCGCTTGAATGGCATCTAAGCGGCTATTCACCCCGATTACCTCGTGGAGATAACGCACCTTGCTGCCGTGTTCTTTAATCATGCGAATTTGTGCCGCTAACTCAGGGTTATTAGTGGTGACAGCCCCACCATCGCCACAACCGCCTAAATTTTTGGTGGGAAAGAAGCTAAAACAGCCAATATCGCCGATACTCCCCACTTTCTGCCCATGCCATTCTGCTCCCGTTGCCTGAGCGCAATCCTCAATCACCAATAAATTATGAGAACGAGCGAAATTTACCACCTCAGACATATTGACAGATTGCCCAAAAAGGTGTACTGGAATAATAGCCTTAGTTTGGGGAGTAAGCGCTTTTTCCAACAGTGCCACATCGAGGTTAAAAGTATTAATATCGATATCGACAAAAACCGGCACTGCCCCGACTAAATTAATCGCTTCGGCGGTGGCAATAAACGAAAAAGTAGAAGTAATTACTTCATCCCCCGCTTGAATACCGAGGGCGCGCAGTGCCAGATAAAGGGCATCGGTTCCCGAATTACAGGCGACACAATCGCTAACACCATGATAGAGGGCAAATTGTCGTTCTAATTCGCTCACAGCTTCGCCACCAATATAGCGCCCAGAACGGAGGATTTCTAAAACGGCATGGTTAGCTTCTTGGCTGATGACTTGGTATTGACGGGATAAATCGACGGGGGGAATTGTACTCACGCGCTTTCACTCAAATTAGAGACTAATCGGGATTTGTCGGCGAAAAAAAGCAATAATTAGTCAAAAATAATTATAAACTTGCTATTTATAGATGAAGTGTCCTTTTAATTTGTTTCTTTTATTTTTATGGATGGATTAGTAGAACTAAATCTGGTGGATTTGGGTTGGGCTTTGGGGATGATGGGTATTTGTTTACTCCTCTCCCGTTGGTCAAATTTAGCTCTAGAGGGACAATTATTATTAGCGACCGGTCGATCGATCCTGCAATTATTAGTGGTAGGCTACGTTATCGCCGTTATTTTTTCCCTCGATAATCCTCTAGCAGTGCTGGGGATTTTGGCAGTGATGATGACTATTGCGACTATTGTTGCTAAAAATCGCATCGATAGCCGGGATAAAGCCCTATTACCGCTAGTTTTCGGCTCTTTATTAATTAGTAGCTGTCTAACTTTAGGTTATGCGATCGCTTTAATTATTCAACCAGAACAATGGTACTCACCCCAATACTTGATTCCCTTGACGGGAATGGTGTTAGGGCAAGCGATGAACAGTGCCTCTTTAGCCGGGGAAAGATTAAGCAGTACGATTAAAAGTCACCGTTTGGAAATCGAAACCCATCTTTGTTTAGGGGCAACCCCTCAACAAGCGATCGCATCTTACCAAAAAGAAGCGATTCGAGCTAGTTTAATCCCCACCCTCAATCAGATGATGGTGGTGGGTTTAGTCAGTTTACCCGGAATGTTCACCGGACAGGTATTGGCAGGAAGTGAACCTTTAAACGCCGCTTCCTACCAGATACTGATCCTGTTTATGATTGCCCTAGCTAACCTAATCACCGCTCAATTGGTGACAGAGGGAATCTATCGGCGCTTTTTCAGTGAGAATTTGTCACTGCTCAGTTAACTGATTTAGCCTTTCCACTTGCTGGCGACGACTTCAGCGAGATCAACCACCCGTTGGGAGTAACCCCATTCGTTATCGTACCAAGCGATAACTTTCACCATATCGCCACCCATCACCATCGTTAGACTAGCATCGATGATCGAGGAAGCATCAACACCGCGATAATCAGAGGAAACGAGGGGTAAATCATTATATTCGAGAATTCCTTTCAAAGAATTTTCCGAAGCTTCTTTGAGGACTTCGTTTACCTGTTCCGCGATCGTGCTTTTTTCCACTTGCGCCACTAAATCCACCACAGAAACGTTAGGAGTGGGTACCCGCAGGGCGATACCGTTAAGTTTCCCTTTCATGTCGGGGATAACTAAGGCTACAGCTTTAGCGGCGCCGGTGGAGGTGGGAACGATGTTAACGGCGGCGGCGCGAGCGCGACGCAGATCCCGGTGACTAGCATCCAGAATCCGTTGATCACCAGTGTAACTGTGGGTGGTGGTCATCGTCCCTTTGATGATGCCGAAGTTTTCGTGAATCACTTTGACGACAGGAGCAAGACAGTTGGTGGTACAACTGGCATTACTGATGACGTTGTATTTATCGTGTTCGTATTCGTGAGCGTTGACACCAACCACATAGGTTCCCACACCCGCACCCTTACCCGGTGCGGTAATGAGGACTTTTTTAGCTCCTGCGACAATATGCTTAGAAGCACCCTCTTCATCGACGAAAACACCGGTAGCTTCGATCACTAGATCTACACCCCATTCTGCCCAGGGCAGATTGAGGGGATTGCGATCGGAATAACATTTAATGGTTTTACCGTTAACAATTAAAGAATTATCATCGGCATCGATATTAGCGTTAAGTTTGCCTAACATCGAGTCATATTTGAGCAGGTGAGCGTTACTACGGGGATCGGATGTATCATTGATCCCCACTACCTCCAAGCCACTATTAGTCCGTCCTAACCAACATCTTAGGAAATTACGTCCAATCCGTCCGAAACCATTGATCGCTACTCTAATCACTGCTGCTTGCCCTCTACGTTTTAGTGCAATACATAAAAAAATAATTAATGTTCCCAATCATACCTTAAAGGTTGAACTTTACGATCCCGATCGGAAATAATTTATTAGCTCACCATTCAGGAGACAGGAGATAGGAGACAGGAGACTCCGAGACAGGAGACTCCGAGACAGGAGACTCCGAGACAGGAGATTATTTTTATTGATTCTCCCCACACCCCACACCCCACACCCACACTCCACACCCTACACCCCACACCCAAACCCCACACCCCACTTCCCACTTCCCACTCCCAAAAAAAAGGAATTGGGAGAAAAAAAATTAATTCTGCGTCAAGGATTTTGCAAGGTGACTGGGCAACATTTTGGCATTCTGCTCAAATGCCCCTATCATGAGGTTGACTTTACTACCGATCGAGTTTAAAACTTATATAATCGTGGGTCTGAGGAGTGAAAACAGTGAAAAAAGTTAATTTTAACGGCCAACCTTTCCATTTTATCGGTATTGGCGGCATTGGGATGTCAGCCCTCGCTTATATCTTAGCCAAACGCAATTTACCCGTGTCTGGCTCCGATTTACGTCCTACTCATATCACCCAAAGGCTACAGGGAGCGGGAGCGCACATTTTCCACCGTCAAGAGGCCAATAATTTAGCTGTATTTCATTCTCCGGTCCCTCAAAACAGTAGCCAAACAGTTCCGCAAGTAATCTGCTCCACGGCGATTAATGACCATAACAAGGAATATCAAGCGGCCAGAGACTTAGGATACCCAATTTTTCACCGTAGCGACGTTTTAGCGGCTTTAATAGCTGATTACGACAGTATCGCCGTCGCTGGCACCCACGGCAAAACCACCACTAGCAGCCTCATCGGTTACGTTTTGTTAGAAGCGGGATTAGACCCCACGATCATTGTCGGTGGTGAGGTGGACGCTTGGGAAGGTAACGCTCGTCTTGGTCAAGGTCGTTTTTTGGTGGCAGAGGCCGATGAGTCCGATGGTTCCCTAACCAAACACGCCCCGAAAATCGGCGTAATCACTAATATTGAGCTAGATCACCCGGATCATTACCATAATTTAAGCGAAGTTATCGATACTTTCCATGAATTTGCCAATCAGTGCCAGATTTTAGTCGCTTGTTTAGATTGTGACACGATCGCCGAGCATTTCCGTCCGACAATCAGTTATAGTCTCGATCCCGAAAAAGGTGCCGATTACACCGTCAGCGAGATTATCTATGAACAGGGAATGATGAAAGCTGCCGTCTGGGAAAAGGGCAGTTATCTGGGACAAATGGAAGTGAAAATCCCAGGGCAACATAATATTAGCAATGCTTTGGCAGTGGTGGCCATCGGACGTTATCTCGGTTTAGAATTTGCTGTTATTGCCGATGCGATCGCTACTTTTGCCGGAGCAAAACGCCGTTTTGAACACAAGGGAGAAGCAAACGGCATCACCTTTATCGATGATTATGCCCACCATCCTAGCGAATTGTTGGCCACGTTAGCGGCGGCAAAATTGAAGGTAGAAGGCAAACAGTACCAACGTTCGATCGCTATTTTCCAACCCCATCGCTACAGTCGCACCACTGCCTTTTTAGAGGAATTCGGCTCCGCTTTCAGTTCCGCCGATGTGGTAGTCTTAACGGATATTTATAGTGCTGGGGAAGTGAATATCAATCACGTCACCGGGCAGCAAGTGGTCGAACAGGTGAGAAAACACCATAAAAACGCCTACTATCACCCTGAATTGAGTTCTTTAGGTCAATTCCTGCTAGAAATTCTCCAACCAGGGGATCTAGCCCTCTTCCTCGGTGCTGGCAATCTCAATCAAGTTATCCCCGAAATGCTCTCTCTTTACCGCGAACAATTAGCAGTTAGAGTATAGGAGTCAGTTATCAGTTATCAGTTATCAGTTATCAGTTATTAGTTATCAGTTATTATGTTTACTGATTACTGATTACTGTTCACTGAAAATGCTCCCCAACCCCCTAAAACCCTATGATTAAATCCTCTGTTTCTCTAGCTGATTTCACTTCCTACCGGGTGGGGGGAAGAGCGCAATGGTATGCCGAACCAGTTAATCTAGAGGAATTAAGAGAAGTGTTCGCTTGGGTGCGATCGCAAGATTTACCCTTGACTGTTTTGGGGGCTGGTTCAAATTTACTAATCAGCGATCGAGGTTTACCCGGACTTGTTCTCAATACTCGCCATCTGCGATCGAGTTGTTTTGATGCCGAAACTGCTACGATTACAGCAGCGGCGGGGGAACCCCTGCCAAAAATAGCTTGGAGAGCGGCAAAAAGGGGCTGGAGGGGCCTAGAATGGGCGGTGGGTATCCCCGGTACGGTGGGGGGGGCTGTGGTGATGAATGCGGGGGCGCACACCTCCTGTGTGGCGGATCGATTAGTGCGGGCGCTGGTATTAAATCCCGATGGTCAGTTAGAAACTTTAAGCAAAGAAGATTTAAATTATAGTTATCGCAGTTCTTCTCTGCAAGGGAATCAACGTTTAGTTGTCGAAGCTACATTTCAGTTAGAAGCTACCGATAATCGCGAGGAAATAATGGCAATTACTACCCATAATTTACTCCATCGCAAAAGTACCCAACCCTATGATCGTCCTAGTTGTGGTAGTGTTTTCCGCAATCCTAAACCGCAATTTGCCGGGGCTTTAATTGAGGAAATGGGATTAAAAGGTTATCAAATTGGTGGGGCGCAAGTATCAGAGTTACACGCTAATTTTATCCTGAATATTGGTTCAGCAAAAGCCTCGGATATTCTGCGTTTAATTCGCCATGTGCAGGAACAAGTGTTCGATCGCTGGTCCCTCTGGTTAGAACCAGAGGTGAAAGTTTTAGGGGAATTTGACGGGATTTAACTATTTTTCTCGATAACGGTTGAACTCAGCCGCGATGGGTTGGAGTGCGACGGCAAATATTTTTATAATCCTCTAGCATGGTGCGTTCCCCAAAAATCTATTGGTGGAGCAGTAGAAGTTGCATTAGGGAACGCACCCTACGCGATCGGCGATCTGCTATGCAGTGACTTCGGCATCGCACTGGGGTGTTGAGTCCGTCGGCTGCAAACCCTGGTTAGACAACTGATAGCCGTTTGACTTTGATATTGCCAATTGTCTGCTCTGCTTGCCATAGATCGTATTGCATTTGCTGATTGAGCCAACTTTCAGGAGATGTATCGAAAGCTTTCCCTAAGCGAATTGCCATTTCGGGGCTAATACCTGCCCTACCATTTAAGATGGCAGATAGGGTTTTTCGACTTACACCCAATGCTTCAGCAGCCTCAGTCACAGTCAGATTCAAAGGTTCGAGACAAAGTTCTTTAAGAACTTCACCAGGATGTGGTGGATTATGCATTTTCATCAGTGGTAGTCCTCAAGATCGACATCACAAGCATCAACACCGTCAAAGGTGAAAGTGATCCGCCAGTTTCCAGATACTCTCACCGTCCAGGTTCCTTTACGTTGCCCTGCCAGTTCATGAAGTACCAACCCGGGTAAGTTCATGTCTTGCGGTGAAGTCGGTGTGCATTGGGGTTGTTAGACCGCGCTGCTACGGCAATGCATTCTTATTAAGAGTTAGAATTGCTGTAAAAACTAACCCTTCTAATTCTAGAATCGTCTAATGGATATTCATTACATTAATCAAGGAAAGCGTGGAAAAGTAGGTCTTTGCAATATTTGTAAACAATCAGCTTCTCTAAGCTGGGATCACGTCCCACCAAAGAGAGGTTTTGATTTGAAGCCTGTTGAGCAGATCACGATTGTACAACGTTTGACTGGCCACCCTGAAGAACAGAAACGTCCTATTTCACAGAATGGTGTGAAGTATCGAACCCTTTGCGAACAATGTAATACACGCTTGGGGCGTCGCTACGACCCAGTTCTTAATAGCTTTGCTCTTGGAGTAGGCAGGATTCTTAAATCAATTGTGGAAGTTCCACCAATGATTCATTACAAGACGCAACCAGCAATATTGATTAGAGCTATTCTTGGTCATTTAGTTGCAGCGAAGGGAGTTATAGACCATAATGTTGTTGATCAGAAAATACGCGAATTTCTGTTTGATGATCAAGCTCAGATCCCTGAAGAAATTAAAATTTTTTACTGGATTTATCCATATGAAGAAATTGTGGTTGTTCGTGATGTCATTATGCCTGCGGTCAGAGGAAACTTAAGTGAATTTAGTGAACTTGGAACCTTTAGCATCCTTAAATATTTTCCAGTAGCTTACGTGGTTTGCAATTTAGAACAATATGAAGGACTCGACGAATTAACAACCTATCGTGATCTCAAGCTAGAAGAGACTGCTGAGATTCCACTTCGCTTAACTGACATAAAACATTCTGAATGGCCAGAGATGATTGATGAGGGAAACTTTATGGCAGGCGGATTGAATCTAAACAGTTCTGTTCACGCTCGCCCAAAAAAACCAAAAGCATGACTTCCCCACAAACAACTTTTGCATACTGTCTCAACCGAGAATTGGCGGTCTAACTATTGATTATACGGAAAATTTCCGTATAACACTCCTAAAAGTAATGATATGGGTCAACTTTCGGCATCTCACCCCATTTAGGCGCGATCGCCAGAACTTTTCCGTATATCACACCCAAAAGCGTGTTAGCCAGATTAGCCTACTGCTAGTGGAGCGGTAGGAGCCACATTAGGGAACGCACCCTACAAGATCGGCGATCACACTGATTAGCTTTCGTCGGTCGGAGTGCATTGGGGTTGTTATGCCGTGTCACCAACAGATATGATGCGCCAATCACCTTATGGAATAAACAACCGACCAGCCCCCATATAGTCTTGGATATCGATCACAATTTCTACAAGCCTTTCAACGCAGCGTTCTCGATAGTCAGATTCATTGACCCTATCCGGATCGCCAATCGTAATGATCGGAAATGAAGTCGGTTGATTTTCTTCACGCATTACTTGTTCCAACGAGTCTTCACCCTTCGCATTCCGGTTTGCCGTAAGTAAGAGCATCCCGTTGGTTTGGGCAAATCTCCAAACTACTCGATCATTGCTGTCTGCGGGTAAGCCAACGTCTTCAAATGTCCTCAACCGAATTAGAGCGAGATCTAATAACCCGCTAACAACAAGACTTCCAGAGATCAGAATTGCCTGCCGATTCAAGTTGTAATCAGCCAGAACAATCATTGCTTCTTCGCTTCCCGCTTTGCTCTCCGTTCCTGAAGTTTAGCTCTAACCGCTTCATAGCCTGGACGAGGAGGAGTAGCAGCGATCCGAGCAAAACGTTCGCGATTCCTCTCTTCCCAAAATTGTTTAGTTTCTGCGGCAGTCTTTAAAACCTCCTGATACTCTGCTTCCACTTCTGTTCGATGTGTTTCAATGTAGGAAAGGGCAGCATGAATCTGAGCATCTGTAAGATTGAAGGCATCACGAATAAACTTGGGTGGATACTGAGCTTTGAGATAATCGATTACGTCATACAGAGTAATACGAGTATCCGCAATTGTAAGCCCTCGCTCTGTGCGGATTATAGCTGTTTGTCCATTCGATGCCAGTGCCATAGCAGTCTTAGCTTTTAATCATTTAATTCCATAGTAGCGCACAAAAAAAGCAAGGGGAACCAACGCCCCCTAACGACTGATTCACAAAATCCTTAATCCTCAACCCAGACCTTCAAAATGTATTTCAGCCTCGTTCCTGCATCTAGCCAGTAGTGAACTCCAACATCTGGCAGTTCAGTATCATTTGTGTGAGCGTCACCCCGTCCTATGCCATCATCAAAGGGAGTAATACGGTGTTTGGAAACCTCTTTGTGGAATTCCACCCGTGTTATTCTTGCTCCGGTGCAAGGAAATTTATCGTCTCCTCGCTTGCCAAGCATACCAGATTCGTAAGTTCTCGAAACATCAACTGCTAGTCATTCAGCCATAATAAACCTCCTTTTTTGCTGTAACTTTTCCGTATATCACGCCCAAAAGCGTGTTAGCCAGATTAGCCTACTGCTAGTGGAGCAGTAGGAGCCACATTAGGGAACGCACCCTACAAGATTGCGATCGCTATGTTTTTCTTTTCGCCAACTCAGCCATACATGATCAGCTACCACTCTGGGCAAAATGATCGAGTAATTCCCGGTGCAGAAAACGGTAACGCCCACCAATACGCAATAATAAACGCCTCTCGACACAGTAGTTAAGGAAGCGGGCAAAATTCCAAGGAATTATACCACTTTTCCAAAGGATAAAACGCAAGCAAAGATGCTGTACACAGGCTACACCACTGCACTTAATCCTTACTAACGGTGAAGTGCAGCGGCGGCAGATAAACTCGAACTCAGCACCAGCAACTTTCGTCCGTCCGCTGCCATGTAGTGTTAGCTGGTGGTTCAAGGGAATACCTCAAAGTAATCCACTGACCTTCACGTAATTATCAAATCATAGAATTTGCCTGAAATTGGGGTTGAATCGGTAGAATAGCCTGTGAAAATAACTTTATAGGTATCATCCGCAGTAAAACCAAGATTTCTTAGATTCCGTTTACCCATTGACTTAAAGTACGAACCATTTCGACTAAAGAGTAAATCGACTTCATCATCCTGTTTTATTATCTTGAAATAAACTACATCTTCAGGATAACCTTCGTAAGTTTGTTCAGAACCAAAATCAGCAATAAGTAAATGTCCACCATTATTTATTACACGAGTGATGGAAGCTATTTTGTTGCTCTTGGTTGCATAGATGCCCAAGCCTACTCTTCTTAAATTACTCGGCAATTTTTCCTCAAGAATAAGTGTCGATAATTTTACCTCAACCTCAAACTTTTTCTGATTCGGAACATCATATTCTTTTAATCTTGCCAAAGAAGAAGCATTAATTGGCGCTGTTACTGGTGTGCAATTAATACGTGTTGGTAGCTCTGTCTCTGGAACTTCTGGTAGAGGAATAGACGTGAATAAGTCATCTGATAGTGTTGTAGGAATTTTACACTGCTTGGAGTCATCAACACATTCATCTGCCGAATCAGCGATGAGTTGCATTGCATCCAAAACATTTTCGCGATGATTATCCAATTCCTTTCGCTTCTGTCCCCTGGCACCCTGACTAAGCTCTCTATACTCATCAAACAATTCTATGTTGTCTCTGACAAATTCTAATTTTGCTTTGTAGTCTCGCAGCTTCATGTACGATCTCCCCAGTCTCTCAAGTACACTTCTCTGCTTGGAAGGAATCAGGGTAATAGAAGGAACATTTTTAATTGATTTGTAATCATTTATGATGGCTCTGACAGGTACAGGTGCGTCTTTAACAAGCTTTGGAAATTCCAAAGCCTGCTTAATCATTTCTTCCATAGTTACCTCTAAAACATCACCGCTCCCACCACCTTGAAAAACATAAACATTTGTAGTTCGATTTTCGGTCGCCTCTTGCATCCTACTTTGTGCCTCTCCTGATCCTTTAATCTTGACCCCAACTCCTGAATATTTACCACTCAACTTCGCACTAATCTCCCGTTTTTCTTCAGCATTTGTCGTCTGAACCTCTATCAGAGCATAGTAAGTACCACCAGTTATATACCCTTCAACATACTGCGTACCATAGACCTGAGAAAATTCATCCCATCCACCATCTTTCAGTCTCTTGATTGCTGAGTCGTCTAGGGTAACATTGCGTATAAGCTTTGATGGATTCTCTACATAAACTTTTACTAAGGAATAGGTGTAGTAGGTATTTACTTGTCTCTGTTGAAGAAACTTTGCTTCAGCAGATCCCCCTCCTCTTATCGTGGTCAAAGCAGCAGAGGCACTGACATTAAGCGAACTTGCCAACTCCGAGGTATTAGTGACAGTTTGCATTGTCAATGTAGAAACTTGTCCCTGAGGATTAAGCAAGGAAACAAGTGGCTCAAAGTTGATTCCAACACTAAAAGTCCGAAGAGTGTCTGGATTTACACCACGTCCTTCATACAGTTCACTAAACATTGGAATTTCAGGCATTTCTTCCTCCAAATATAATGAGAATTTATTGAGCCACCCCAGCCAGTCACAAACACCCTGTAGGAAGTTCAGAATGAGCGAACGTCTCTAAAAGACAAGTGCAAGGACTTAATTCAGAGCCAGTTAACTCAAAGCGATCGCCAGAACTTTTCCCTATATCACGCCCAAAAGCGTGTTAGCCAGATTAGGGTACTGCTAGTGGAGCGGTAGGAGCCACATTAGGGAACGCACCCCACGGCGATGGCAATCACACTAACTATATACTAGACGGATTTTTTCCATACAACACCCCAAATACGGATTTTCTGGCTCTTCGTTACTTTTTATGGTTCGATAGGGTGGCATAAATCGACTAAATCCTTATCTGGCAAGAGATTTAATTGATTAGTTCGCTCTAGATCAAAAACAATTGACAAAAATCGCCAAACGTTTTTCTCTATAAGGGTTCCGTCCCTTATAACCCCCGTACATTGCATAACACAAACCGAAGAACCCATTTCGTCGCCGTGCCTAAGATTTTATTGTCTAGTACAGGCCCGCTATTATAGCACGATCGATTTAACTTGACTAGGAATGGATAAAGGCAAATAATCAATTAATCGATCGAGATCAAGACTCAATGTCTGATAACTTGTTATTGGTGGGGTAGGGAATCACCTAAGTCACCCTGTTGAATTATTGATTGTCATTAAAAATGTTTAAGCGATCGCTTTTCTTGCCCCTGTTAATTTTATCCCTTAGTTGTACGCTGCTTTTTAGTGCTTGTCGTCAACAAACAGCTAATAATCCTCCGGCAACGGAAAATAATAATTCAGAAACTTTAAAACTTTTATATTGGCAAGCGCCGACGATTTTAAATCCTCATCTCTCCACGGGATTTAAAGACTCAGAAGCGAGTCGCATTACCTTAGAACCTTTGGCTAGTTTTAATGAAAAAGGGGAATTAGTTCCTTTTTTAGCGGCGGAAATTCCTACTATTGAAAATGGGGGAGTTGCCCAGGATGGTAAATCGGTGACATGGAAGCTAAAAAAAGATATTAAATGGTCAGATGGTACTCCTTTTACTGCCAAAGATGTCATCGCTACCTATAATTTTATTACCAATCCGAAAACTGGTTCTACTAGCGCTGGCAATTATGAAATAGTTAAAAGTGTGGAAGCGATCAATCCCCATACGGTTAAAATAACTTTTAAACAAGTTAATCCCGCTTGGTCATTAGTTTTTGTGGGAACAGAAGGGATGATTTTACCCGCTCATCTCTATGAAAAGTATAGCAATGAAACGGCACGCCAGGCCCCCGCTAATTTATTACCAGTGGGAACTGGACCCTATAAAGTGGTAGAATTTAAACCGGGAGATACGGCGGTTTATGAACCAAATTCTTTCTTTAGAGAAGCAGATAAATTAGGTTTTCAAAGAATAGAATTAAAAGGAGGAGGTGATGCAACTTCTGCGGCACGAGCGGTTTTACAGACAGAGGAGGCGGATTATGCCTATAATTTGCAAGTAGAGGCCAAGGTTTTAAGTGATTTAGAAAAAGCGGGTCGGGGTCAGTTAATATCTAATTTCGGTTCTTTGATTGAACGAGTGTTATTTAATTTGAGTGATCCTAATCAAGCTACGGCTGAAGGTGAGAGGTCTAGTATTAAGTTTCCCCATCCTTTTTTGAGTGATGTGAAAGTAAGAGAAGCTTTATCTTTAGCCGTTGACAGAGATACTATTGCCACGCAACTTTATGGTATTACTGGGAAAACAACTCCTAATTTTATTGTGATGCCATCGGAATATAATTCCCCCAATACTAGCTATGAATTTAATCTAGAAAAGGCTAAGAAATTACTAGATGATGCGGGATGGAAAGATAGTAATGGTGATGGCACTAGGGATAAAAATGGGGTAGAAATGAAATTAGTTTTTCAAACTACCGTCAATCCTCTCCGTCAGAAAACCCAAGAAATTATCAAACAAAGTTTACAAGCGATCGGGGTAGGAGTAGAATTAAAAACTGTTGATGCCAGTATTTTCTTTTCTAGCGATCCTGCTAACGATGACACGGTAGAAAAGTTTTATGCTGACCTACAAATGTACACTACAGGTAATAATAGTCCTGATCCAAAAGCCTATTTTAAAACCTTTACTTGTAGCGAAATTCCTCAAAAAGCTGATGGTTGGGCCGGGGATAATTATGCTCGTTATTGTAATCCTGAATACGATAAATTATGGCAAGCTTTTAGTCAAGAATTAAACCCAGAAAAACGGCGAGAAATAGCGATTAAAATGAATGATATGTTAATTAATGATTTTGTGATTATTCCCCTAGTTCATCGTGCCGATGTGGTGGCAATTAGTAATAGTTTGTCGGGGTTTGAATTAACTCCCTGGGATAGAAATACTTGGAACATCAAAGACTGGAAGCGTAGTAAATAAATGCTCAAATATTTTCTGAGAAGATTATTATTTTCGATTCCCACTCTTTTAGCCATTAGTATGGTGGTTTTTGGCATTTTGGCCCTAGCGCCGGGGGATCCGATGGGGGAATTTGCCGCTAATCCAGCTATTACGGAAGCGGTGCGAGAAAATATTCGCAAAAGTCTCGGATTAGATCAACCCCTTCCCGTGCGTTATATCAAGTGGTTGTTAGCATTTCTTCAAGGAGATATGGGCTATTCTTTCACCAGTCGCAGCCCAGTTTTTACCCTCATTTGGCAGCGTTTACCCACAACTCTCTGGATTGTCGGTAGTGCCTATATGTTCGGGGTTTTAATTGCTTTTCCTTTGGGCGTAATTTCAGCAGTCAAGCGCTATTCTTGGTTAGACAAAATCATCTCTACTTTTTCCCTGCTGGGCTTTTCTTTACCCACCTTTGTGACGGGATTATTATTAATAATTATCTTTAGTGTGCAGTTAAACTGGCTACCATCTTTTTATAACAGTACCCTAGAAATCCGCGATTTTAATAGTTTGATCGAGCAGGTGAAACAGTCAATTATGCCTGTAACCGTATTAAGCTTATATCAAGGAGCAATGTTGATGCGTTTCGTGCGTTCTTCCGTAACCGAAGAAATTCACCAAGAGTACGTTAAAACTGCCTTAGCCAAGGGACTAACTAATTTTTCTGTCCTAACTAAGCATATAGTGCGTAATGCTTTAATCCCCGTTGTCACCCTGATTGCTCTCGATATTCCCTCAATTTTTACCGGTGCTTTAGTTACAGAACAAGTGTTTCGTGTACCGGGTATCGGTGCTTTATTAATTGATTCTATTTCCCGCAGTGATACCCCCGTAGTGATGGCGATTACCTTTATCTATGGGATTTTAATTGTTATCTTTAACTTAATTGCCGATTTAACCTATAGTTGGCTCGATCCGCGAGTCAGATATTAACTATGAACATCACCAAATCCTTACACACGGCGATTTTAGTCACGGAGCTAGAAAAAGCCGTTAACTTTTACGAAAATGTTCTAGGATTGACTAGAATTGATCGCCCTTTTCAATACGATGGGGTTTGGTATCAAGTGGGAGATTATCAAATTCATTTAATTGTCGATACCAATTACCAAAACTACCGTCCCAATCCCGAAAAATGGGGACGCAATCCTCATATTGCCTTCGCTATTGATGACGTGGCAGCCATGGGTAACTATCTAGAAAGTCAAGGTTATACAATTCAAATGAGTGCCTCGGGTAGAAAGGCATTATTTGTCAGTGATCCCGATGGTAATATTCTAGAAATGAGCCAAATTTAGCCTTAATTAGCTAGACACAATTAATTACACATATCTAACTACCCCTTGCCTCTTGCCTTTTGCCTTTTGCCTATCCTAACCAAGAAGTTAATTTTGTTCTATTGCTTAAAAATTCTCGAATATGTTAGACCAATTACAGACTCAACTCTATCACCTTGAACAATACGCCGATCGCTTAGTGACTTCCCAACTAACTCACCTTAGTTTTGTCAGTATTGCCGTGATTTTTCTAGCCGGTTTACTCACCAGTCTTACCCCCTGTATGCTGTCGATGTTGCCGATTACCGTCGCTTATATCGGGGGTTACGAAAATCAAGGTCGTTTAGCGGCTTTTTGGCAGTCCACATGGTTTTCCCTAGGATTAGCCACCACCTTAGCGGGATTGGGACTAATTGCCGCTACTTTAGGCAAAGTCTATGGACAGGTGGGGATCGGTTTACCAATTATCGTCAGTGCGATCGCTATTTTGATGGGGTTAAACCTCTTGGAATTATTACCCCTGCGCTTCCCCTCCCTTGGTGCTACCGATTGGATTACCGGGGATTTTCCTCCGATTTTGCGGTCCTATCTTCTTGGTTTAACATTTGGTTTAATCGCCTCTCCTTGCAGTACACCTGTTCTAGCAACTTTATTGGCATGGGTGGCAAATACGGGGGATTTAAGCTTAGGAGGGGGATTATTGTTATCCTACACTGCTGGCTATGTTTTACCCCTAATTATCGTCGGTTCTTTTACTGCCTCGCTGAAAAGCTTTCTTTCCCTGCGTCAATGGTCCGGTTGGATTAATCCTGTCAGTGGGGTTTTATTAATCGGTTTTGGAGTTTTTTCTTTATTATCCCGTCTGCTGTGATGGTGGAGAGTTATGATAGATAATTGGCTAAAATGACAAAACTTTTAACTATGACTATATCGGAAACTTCCTCAAATTTAAAGAATAGACCGCCTCAATGGGGACGTAAATTTATCCAGACTATTGCCGATCTGCGATTGGCAATTATCCTCTTACTTTTAATCGCTATTTTTAGCATTTCTGGGACGGTAATCGAACAGGGCCAATCTCTATCTTTTTACCAAGTTAATTATCCTGAAAAACCCGCTTTATTTGGCTTTCTGACTTGGAAAGTTTTATTACTATTGGGATTAAATCATGTTTATAGCACTTGGTGGTATCTATCATTGTTAATTCTCTTTGGTTCCAGTTTAACCGCTTGTACCTTCCGACGACAATTACCCGCTTTAAAGGCGGCAAGAAACTGGCAATTTTATCAACAATCTCGCCAATTTCAAAAACTAGCTTTAAGTGCTGAATTAGAAACCGGTTCCCTAGAATCACTAACCCCCTTATTAGAAAAAAAAGGCTACAAAGTTTTTCTAGAAAATAACAGTCTTTATGCTCGTAAAGGTCTGATTGGTAAAATCGGTCCGATTATCGTTCATGCAGCCATGTTAATTATTTTAGCGGGAGCGATCTGGGGAGCGTTAACCGGCTTTTTCGCTCAAGAAATGGTAGCTAGTGGCGATAGTTTTCAGGTTAAAAATATTATTGAAGCTGGACCCTTATCTAAAAATTCTCTCCCTAAAGATTGGGGGATTAAAGTTAATCGTTTTTGGATTGATTATAGTCCTAAAGGTGATATAGAACAATTTTATTCTGATTTGTCGGTGATCGATAATCAAGGACAGGAGATCGATCGCAAAACTATTCAAGTTAATCAACCTTTGCACCATAAAGGGGTGACTTTTTATCAAACCAGTTGGGGGATTGCTGGGGTAAAAGTACAGGTGAATAATAGTCCAATCCTACAGCTACCGATGGCTAGTTTAGACACGAAAGGTAATGGACAAATCTGGGGAACTTGGATTCCGACTAAAACCGATCTTAGTGAGGGAGTTTCTCTTTTAGCCAGAGATTTACAAGGTACGTTAGTTGTCTATGATGCTAAGGGAGATTTAACCTCTGCTGTACGAGAAGGAATGACGATTCCTATCAATGGAGTTAATCTAAAAATAGTCGAATTAGTGGGCAGTACAGGTTTACAAATTAAGGCAGATCCGGGAGTACCTATTGTCTATTTAGGTTTTGCTTTATTGATGATGGGAGTAGTAATGAGTTACTTTTCCCATTCCCAAATTTGGGCTTTACAATCGGGTGATCGCTTTTATATTGGTGGTAAAACTAATCGCGCTCAAGTCAGTTTTGAACGGGAAGTGATCGATACCATTGAAAGGCTAAAGTTAAAGTAGAATTGACGTTAATCTGGTGTCGTTTCCCGATCAGTAGGTAGGTGTTAAAAATTTTCTGATCCCCCCACCTATCGGCACCCCCCTTATCAAGGGGGGCAGGGGGGATCAGAGGCAAAATCTATCTTATATTTAATTAGAATCACTTACTTAAAAAGTTCTGTTTATCTATCTTTTGCCTTTTGCCTACCCTAACCAAGAACTTAATTTTGTTCAATCACTTATATGCCAGAATTGCCAGAAGTAGAAACGGTGCGTCGCGGGTTAAATCAAGTTACCCAGGGCAAAAAAATTATCGGTGGGGAAGTATTATTACAGCGTACCCTAGCCTATCCTAATTGCGAGGCAACTTTTCTGCAAGGAATTGCTCAGACCACGATTAGCAATTGGCAGCGCCGGGGCAAATATCTCCTCGCCAATTTAGATAATGGTAGCAGTATCGGGGTTCATCTGCGTATGACCGGACAATTGCTCTGGGTAAAAGATACCACTCCCCTGCCGATTCATACGCGCTTACGCTTCTTTTTTGCTAATCAGCAAGAATTGCGCTTTATCGATACCCGCACTTTCGGGAAAATTTGGTGGATTGCCGCCGATAAAACCCCAGAAACTGTGATTACTGGTCTCAAAAAACTGGGACTAGAACCCTTCGATCGCAATTTTACCCCCGATTACCTCTATAGTCACTGTCAAAAAAGTCGTCGTCCGATTAAAACTTTTCTCCTCGATCAAAATGTGGTGGCAGGAATTGGCAATATCTACGCGGATGAAGTTCTTTTTAAAAGTGGTATCCATCCCCAAACTGCCGCTAATCTCTTAAAAATTGAGCAAATAGACTTATTGACAAAAAACATTATTTCTGTATTGGAAACCGCGATCGCTGAAGGCGGCACCAGTTTTAGCGATTTTCTCCACGTTACGGGAGTTAACGGCAATTATGGGGCGATGGCCTGGGTTTATGGTCGTACTGGCGAAAATTGTCGCCTTTGCGGTGCAACTATTGCCAGAATTAAATTAAGTGGACGCTCCTCTCATTTTTGTCCCCAATGTCAAGTCTCAACAGTAATCAGTAAACAGTAATCAGTAAACAGTAATCAGTAAACATCTCCAAAAATTATAACTCAATCACAGCTTGCTTTTATGCTATGTACTGATTAAGTAGGGTTTGCTGAATATCAGTATAATCCTTGCTAGAAAAGGTTTTTGGGACTTTTTTAACCAAAAAAGTGCAAGAAACAAACGTTGAGAAATCGATCCGAGGGACTCAAAACCCTTGCACTTTTATTGGCTATCGCCAGATAAAATTCAGAAACTAAGCGACGAAATTACCATTTTGCCAACTGTGTGGCTCCTAGATTCCCTCTGGGGACTTATTCTGCAAACCCTAAGTAGTTCGATAGCTAAAAACTCACATCCGATAACTGATAACTGATAACTGATAACTGATAACTGTTGTAAGCTGATAGCTAGATTGTCAGGTCACGGAAATCGATGCAAAGTTCACTGAAAAGGATTATCATCGGTGCGAGTTTTTTTCTCGCTACGGTAGTCGGAGCAACTATCGGTTATATGGCCTACGGTTGGAGTTTTCTCGATGCCGTTTATATGGTGATTATCACCATATTTGGGGTAGGTTTCGGGGAAGTTAAACCGATTAACACTCCCAGTCTGAGAGCTTTTACCATGTTAGTTATCATCTGTGGGACCACCTCGGCCGTTTATGTGGTGGGAGGGTTTTTTCAGATGCTGACCGAGGGAGAAATTAACAGAGCTTTTAGCGATCGCCGGATGAATAAAGAGATGGAATCCCTAGAAAATCACGTCATAATCTGTGGTTTTGGGCGCATAGGACGCATCCTAACGACTAAATTGGCAAAAACAGCCCAATCCTTTATTATCGTCGATAATAACCCCGATCGCATTGGATTAGCTCAGGAAAAAGGTTACATAACTCTTAATGGTAACGCCACCGATGAAAGTATTCTCCAGAAGGCCGGTATCGACAAAGCGCGAGTTTTAGCGACGGTGTTGCCCGATGATGCCTTAAATGTCTTCATCACTTTAACCGCAAGGGAACTCAGTCCGCAACTATACATCATCGCTAGGGGAGAATATCCCAGCACCGAGAAAAAATTAAAACTAGCCGGAGCCGATCAAGTGGTTTTACCTGCTACCATTGGAGCGGAGAGAATGGCCCATTTAATCACCCATCCGGCTGCGATTGATTTTTTACAGGAAGATGAAGGTAGGCGCAATCTTAACGAATTATTAGCCGATATCGATATGCAATTTGAAGAATACTCGATTTTAAGGGATTCGCCCTTTTTGGGACAACCTAAGTACCTAAGCAAAATTAATTACACACATCTAACCACCTCTTGCCTCTTGCCTCTTGCCTTTTGCCTTTCTTCACTAGGAAATTAATTTTGCACGACTACTTATCAGTCAGATGGAAGTGCGGGGACAGGGTGCTTTTATTATCGTCGCTGTCCGTCAATTTGATGGTCGTGTCATCACCCATCCCGACAATTCCACCATTCTACAGCAAGGCGATACGGTCATTTTATTAGGTCATCGGGGCGATGTTCCCAATTTTGCCCGTCGTTATGCCTTGCGTCGAGAAATGCGCTATCGAGGGTCTTCTTGGTAGGATATTTACCCAGAAAAAAGTTTAGCTTTTCTGGAATTAATTTCGCTGCCGATGGAGATAGGAATGGCTCACCAATTATCTCCAGAAACAGCTATGAAATTAACCTATCGCGGCATTGCTTACGAGAAAAATCCCACTGCCACCGTTGCTTCCAGTCCGATGATTTTAAGCTATCGTGGTGTTCTCTATTTAAAAACCCCTGGTGTCGCTCAAAGCATTCAGAAACCGGTAGCCGTTACCTATCGCGGTCAAGAACATCATATCACTCAATCTTTAGCTTCTTTGCCCATGGAAGAACCCCCTTTAAGTTTTTAACTTCTAGTTCATTTTTTAATTAATCTCCTTTAAATATTGTCAATTAATAATCACAGCAATTACCTTATACTAAATCCGTTGAGTATAGGCTACATATCAGGACAGGCACTCATGCAAGAGGCAACCCCCCCGACGTCGGGGGGGCAAGGGGGGGTAGGGGAGAATAAATAATCAGTTTTTAATAACAGGATTTAGTATTAAACGGGTTTTATCTTCCCTCTTACTCCCTTGCTCAAAGGGAGATTTTTCACTCGTTTTTGCCAACAAGGAATATATATTCATAGTTAAGCAAATTAATTACAGGCAGTTCCGCAGTTCTGTTGTTCCCCCTTTCCAGATTCTGAATTTAATTTTGTCGAACTGCTGATAGTTATCAGTTTTTTGTAGAATAGGGAGATTGAGAAAACGAACATCTGCCATTATGACAAGATTTCCTTTGACTGGTCGCTATTCTGGTTTATGCGTCTTGCTCACTTTATTCTGGTTAAGCGGTCAATCTTTGCCGGTGCGAGCGGAAAAAATCTATAATCCCGTCCCCCTCATCCTCAATAAAGAAATTAACGATACTCTCACCGACAAAGATATTCCCACGGGGGAGGGGGGGTTTGCTAGGGATTATACCGTAGATTTGGACAAGGACGATCAGGTGGCCATCGATCTCAAATCGGAAAATTTTGATGGAGTTTTAATTCTCCTGGCCGACGATGGTTCCACTGTAGCGGAAAATGATGATGGTCCCGATGGTGGCACTAATGCCCTCCTCTTTGCGCGCATTACCGAGTCGGGTAAATATATTATTCGGGTGAGAGCTTTCGGAGAAACCGGTGGGGGAAATTTTACCCTGAAATTAACCCGTTTACGGGCCGTGGAGGGCAAAAATTAGGTAATTATTGTCAAAAAAACCAAGAATAGAGCCTCTGTCCACTCCACCACCGCACCGTAGGTATCGCCGGTATGACCCCGAAGACGACGATATAACCAGTAACCAGTAAGCAGAGCGAGGGCGATTCCGGCACTAATGGCGATTATTCCCCACCTTAGACCGCCAAATAGGGCGATTAACCCCAAAATTACTCCCCCACAGTCCCAAGGCAGACAAAAAGCCACTTTATGAAAGGCTCCCTTACCGGTGGGTTTGAGGTAGGGATAAAGAGCGATCGCCATTACTTGCCCCCAACGTCCCCAAATTGGTGCTAAAATTAGGGCTAAGGCTCGATTATCGCTTAAATCTGTCAAAGCGGCGATTTTTAGCAGCAAAACCATGATCACGGCCATGACTCCAAAGGCCCCGGTAACACTATCGGCCATGACCGCTAAACGACGCTGGGGGTCAGTGACAGCTAAACCATCGGCCGTGTCACTAACTCCATCAAGGTGTAGTCCTCCCGTTAGATAAACCCAAACTGCCACAAGGACAACCGCACGAGTTAAGGGGGGCATTCCCAGACCAGCTAGAGTTATATCGAGCAAAACTAGAATTAAACCCAAAAATAAGCCCACTAAGGGAATCCATCGGGCAATTCTGCCAAAATCAGGCCAGGCAATCGGAACCGGAATAATTGTGTAAAAAGCGATCGCACCTAAAAATGAGCGAATTTCTTGACAAATGAACTTAAATATGGTAATCAATCTCCCCAAAATTAGATTCCGGTATGGCAGCTTTTCTCATAAAGATGAAGTATAACTTAATTTTGTATCAGCCACCCTGTGGGATTTTCAAAACATCTGAGAACGCCTATAATGATTTAATTCGGCATAACACGGTTACTTGTAATTTTATAGGAAAAGTTTCTTGCGATCGCTTTATAGGAGAGTAATATACGGAAAGATTTTTTAAAAAATGTGTATTTAGCGTGATATGTGGAAAGTTTCCCTATAATCCATAGTTAGGCCAAACAGTGAAGTCCGTCAAGGTTGCCTGTTTCAATTAGAGATTAGGTGATCGCAAAATGGTTCGCTTCCTTGTTCAGTCCACAGGGGTTATTCGCGATCATGGAAATTAAGAATAGTTAAGTGATCGGGCATAACACACCATTGGAGCGGACAATATTAATGGGTTTTTGTTGGGGGGGAAATACGATCATTTACCGCTCAATTAAACCTTTGGGTAAACACGAGGTATTCGTTTTTTAGGTAAGTTTCAGCAATTTTAAAGATCACAGAAGGAGTTAAATATGTCAGCAGAGAATATTCCTATTCAAATACAAGATAGAGATAATGTACTTGTGGCTGATGACGGCATAGAATGGCGTTATGGAAAACGCCCTGATTATTCAGGAACGAATAAAACATTAAGGGCGCAAAGCGAAAAACACCATCCAACTGGCTCATTAGAAGCTATTGCACAAAATTTAGTAAGAACATTTGAAATGGAAGCCACTTATAAGCTAAATCCAAATCAATGGACATCGGTGGATATACATCGATTTAGAATGCGTACTAACCACGGTCCGGAATATACGGTACAAGACATTATAGAACGCGGAACTTATAATTTATTTTTAGGCGAAACACCGGTTTATAGTTCAAAAGCAGAAGATTTTGAATCAGGTGCAGCAAGTTTTATGAATGCTTTTAAAACTGGCTTTGTTTGGGAAGTTATTGAAGCTTATAGCGGTCCGCCAAGAGTTATTTTTAAATGGAGGCATTGGGGAACACATCAAGGAGAATTTAAAGGTCACGCGCCTACCAACAAACTAATTGAGGTATATGGCATTACAATTGCTGATGTAAATGCAGATTTAAAACTGACTTATGTCGAACATTTTTTTGATAATAGCCAATTTTTAGAAAAATTGGTTTCTGGCGGAAAGTGTCCAATGCACGGTTAGGAGAGGATAACTAAGTGCGGTGGCGAAGGCACTGCGTAGCAGATGATCTTGTAGGGTGTGTTCCCTAATGTGGCTCCTACTGCTCCAGCGATCGATTTTTGGGGAACGCACCATGCAGATTAAGTAGCTGGTTATAATTAAATTTAAAATGGATTTTAGGTTCGATCCCCCCTGCCCCCCTTGATAAGGGGGGTGCCGATCCCCCCTGCCCCCCTGATAAGGTAGGGTTGATTCATGAATCAACCCTACCCTTGATAAAGGTGGTGTCTGACAATTTTTAACGCCTACCTACTTAATTGCAGCTGTGGGTTTAAGTGCGATGGCGAAGGCACTGGGTAGCAGAGCGCATCGCCCCATAGTTTGAGTTGAGCGCAACAATACTGGGGCGAAAATAGCTCAATTCGCTTGAAAAAGCGCAACCCAATAACTTCGACGATTACTCTTTACCAATTCTACAATCTAAGAGTAAGGAGACCAGGGACCGATGACGGTTTCTCCTCGCTTCTCTTTTTCTGCTAATTCTAGGTTTAAGGTTAATAGTTTCTCTAAGATGTCGTCGTCAGCTTGGAAGTGATAGGCTTCCATCACTAGCTTGTCTAATTTCTGATGGAGTTGATACAGTTGGCTACTGGGTTCGTTAAAGAATTGGTTATATAGTTTGGTGATTCCCCATTGTTTTTTCTCCATCTGTTGGCTGCGGTATTCGTGTAATTCCCCGGCGGTTTTACGGATTTTTTTGACAAGTTCCTGTGAAGGTGTCTGGGGAAAAGGGAAGGTTTCAAAACAGGTGTTATGAGTGTAAGCAATATCAGCTTTTAGTGTAGATTTTTGGGTGTGCATCCAAGTTCTGTGAATATTAGATAAGAGAATACCTAAGATATAATAATCATCGGAAGCAACTACTTTAGTTTTATTACCTGGTAGCCAATCACAGGGACAAGGGACAAAAACTGCCCATTTGGAAACTTCTGGGACAGCAAAATAAAACGATTTTTTAACAATATATTCTCTCATTATTGAAGCATTCGATCCCATCTTCCACCAATTCTCTCTTCTGACTTTCATCCGATTTATCTCTCTTTCTGGCTTAACATTTACTTTAATATGCTCAAAAGGTAGTTTATATTCACTAGCATCCTCCAAACTCATATCATTAAAATCAATAATCCAGCGTTCTGGCTTACCGTGAGGATTTTTAGCTAGATTTGCTCCCATTGAAAACAACTTAAGGACATCTGTATTTTTAGGTTCTTGTTTAATCCATTCATCAACTTGTTTTTCACTAACTAGAAAACCTTTACCAACAGGAATCACTCCTTGAAAACATTGACTAAGATTAGCTTTTAATCGTGGAGATTGAGAAACATCTAAAGTCGGTTTTAAAGAAGAATTAATCTGAGAAACTTGATGATTATCTAAATAATAACTTACTGGTTCAACTTTACTCCAATTGACAATACTAACATGAACATTAGCCTCACCAGACCAAGGCTGAGTAGAAATCGCCTCATGAATGTGTCCACCATTGTGAGTAATA
>NZ_JAPZSO010000149.1:0-56868 GCF_027531715.1 Microcystis sp. LE19-8.1F
TTCTCTTAACTGTAATTACCCCTCTGATTATCTGTAGCATAGCAGCAAATTTAGGACTTTCTGTTAATTGGGTGGGCGTGGTGTTGGGCGTGGCGTCGGGCGTGGCGTTCGGCGTGGTGTTGGGCGTGGAGTGGGGCGTGGCGTTCGGCGTGGAGTGGGGCGCGGTGTCGGGCGTGGTGTGGGGCGGGGTGTCGGGCGGGGTGTTGGGCGTGGTGTTTATATTCGCCTTTTTCCGTCTTGATAATTGGCTAATCGGGCTTTTGGCGGGCCCTCAAGGGCGACTTTTTCCCCGTATTACCCTTCTACCGCTGCCGGGGTTAACCTCGACTCTACAACAATGGTTACAGCAAGACTGGGAAACAGCTATTAATAACCTCAATCAATACCTTCGGTACAGCCGCCAGTTTATTCCTGTCCTTGCCGCCGTTAATCGCGTTTTACCGCAATTCCCAGAGGCAGAAATTATCTATCGGGTCTCCCGTCTGGCAGAAAATCCCTCCGATTGGCAATTGTTAAAATATGCGTCCGCGTCGGCGAAACTGTTTTCTCTTACTGACAGCCAAATCCGTCTAGATACTCCTGCTCGCGCCGCCGCCGCTGGTTTTTGGTATCTTCACCAACAGGACACCGAAAAAGCCAAAAAAGCCTTTGCTGTGGTACGTTCCCTCGCCTACGGGGAAGAAATGTATAGTCTCGCCCAGACTTTACACCGATTTAGTCAGGCAGCAACTTTCGATAGTATCGCTTCCCTGGAGGTTGCCCCCATTGCCGCAGAACCGTCATTACGTCCGCAAACTTGGCAAGCTATCAGCAGTTTAAATCGAGTTATCGCAGAAATAGCTTTAGTCCAGAGAAGTGACTCCCGAAAGACTAGAAAACTCGCTCTTAATCGGATTATCAGGGAATTAAGGGATATAACCGACCGACAGGCTGCCAATTTACCCCAAGCAGAAAAAGCATTAATCCTTTCTATCGCCCAAAAATGGAAAACTTGCTGTTCTTCTAGCTTGTAAGCTAGGACGCATTTAAACCGCTTATTCTTAGATTAGCCGAATCTCCCCCCCCCTGCCCCTAGGGTTGATTCATAGTAGGGTTGATTCATGAATCAACCCTACCCACCCCCCCAACCCCCCCGACATCGGGGGGGGGCAGGGGGGGTTGGGGGAAAATGGGTCTTAGCTTACCCACACCTGGCCATGACGAAAAACTTTAGTATAATCAAGAACACTGAGTATTTATTAGCTTTTCTGTCTAAGATTGATGTTAAAGGCTGTTCTGTTCGATTTTAATGGGGTGATCATCAATGATGAACCAATCCATCAAGAGTTAATCAATGAAATCTTGATCGGGGAAAATTTACTGCCCCTAGGGTCGGAATTTGCGGAGTTATGTCTGGGAAGAAGCGATCGCGTCTGTTTGCGTAATGTTCTCACCCGTCGCGGTCGTCAAGTGACCGAGGAGTATCTGACTAAGTTAATTAACAAAAAAGCCAGTTTATACCGAGAAAGATTAGAAAAATTAGAGAAACTTCCTATTTATGAAGAGATATACTCTTTTTTAAAACGGGTTAAGGCCAGGGATCTACAAATCGGTTTGGTGACGGGAGCAATACGCTCGGAAGTGGAATCAATCTTGCAACAGACGGGCCTTGGGGATTATTTTAGTGTCATTGTCACCGGGGATGAGATTAGCACCAGTAAACCTCAACCGGATGGTTATTTACTGGCCGTAGAAAGATTCAATCGTTGGAATTTTAATCTGCAATTGCAACCCTGGGAATGTCTGGTGATTGAAGATACTTTTGCTGGTTGCGAAGCGGCAAAAAGAGCGGGAATGCAGGTGGTGGGAATCGCTCATACCTACCCCTTCCATTTTATGCAGAGAGTGTCCAACTGGGCGATCGATAATTTCTCCCAACTAGACCTCGATCGCGTGGAGAAAACTTTGAGCCAAATCGGGGAAATAACCGAGCGATCGGGATTTTTAGGCAATCTATAACCATCTAGGGGCGATTAACAAGCTGAAAATCCCTACTTGCAAAAATCGGCAATTCGTGTTATGCTAACGAAAGTGCTAAGAAAATGCGGGTGTAGTTTAGTGGTAAAACCCTAGCCTTCCAAGCTAATGATAGGGGTTCGATTCCCCTCACCCGCTTAAGTTGTTGTGTATCATTTTGTCCTATAGGTCTAATAAAGTTGTTAAGTATTGCCCTTATCGATCGAGAGCGGGTTAGCTTGGAGATAGCAGTGAGCATTCAGCTTTAAACACTTAATAACTGCTAACCGAATCACTGATAAGGGGGTTTTTTCATGGCTTTTAGCCGTTCTAGCGGTATTTTGCTTCATCCCACCAGTCACCCCGGCCGTTACGGGATTGGAGAACTAGGTAGGGAAGCCTATCAATTTATCGATTTTTTGGCTCAAAGTGGTCAAAAACTCTGGCAAATTCTCCCTTTAGGCCCCACAGGGTACGGTAACTCTCCCTACATGAGTTTTAGTGCCATTGCCGGCAATCATCTCCTGATTAGTCTCGATCTTCTTCGGGAAAAAAACCTGCTTAGTGACGCAGATTTCGAGGATATTCCCGATTTTCCCCTCGATCAAGTGGATTTTGATAAATTGATCGCTTGGAAAATTCCCCTACTTAGAAAGGCGGCGAGCAATTTTGTCAAGGGTTCTGACACAATTCTTTACAAACAGTTTGCTGGCTTTTGTGCTGGCAATGCCGATTGGTTAGAGGATTACGCCCTATTTATGGCTTTATCCCACGCTTACCAGGGTAAAGTATGGATGGAATGGCCGACAGAAATTCGCGAACGTCATTGGGGGGCATTGGAAACACCGAAACAGGAGTTACAAGAGGAGATTTTTCTGCACAAATTCCTACAATTTGAGTTTTTTGAGCAGTGGTTAGCCCTAAAACGCTATGCTAACTCCCTCGGTATCGAGATTATCGGTGATATCCCCATTTATGTCTCCCATAATAGCGCCGATGTTTGGGCAAATCCGCAGGTTTTCCGACTAGATACCCAAACCGGTAATCCCTTGGAAGTGGCGGGGGTTCCCCCGGATTATTTCTCAGAAACGGGTCAATTATGGGGAAATCCTCTTTATAACTGGGATTATCTCAAAAATACGGGCTTTGACTGGTGGGTACGCCGTTTAAAAGCGGTTCTTTCCCTAGTCGATATCATCCGTATCGATCATTTTCGCGGATTAGAGGCCTATTGGGCGGTGGCTTTTGGCCAGGAAAACGCTATTAATGGTCGTTGGCTCAAGGCCCCGGGTTATGATCTCTTTAATACTATCGGCACTCGTTTAGGTAAATTGCCGATTATTGCCGAAGATTTGGGCGATATTGACCAAGCAGTTCTAGATTTTCGCGATCACTTTGCTTTCCCGGGGATGAAGATTCTCCACTTCGCTTTTGGGGGTGATGCGGGTAATCCCTATCTTCCTTTTAACGTCGAACGCAACTGTGTGATTTATACCGGCACTCACGATAATAATACTACTGTGGGCTGGTTTCAAGATAACGCCAACGACTACGAAAAAGCGCGACTATATCAATATCTTGGCGCTCCCAGTGGTCAGGGAGTGGCTTGGGATCTGATTCGACTGGCCTATAGTTCCGTGGCTAATCAGGCGATCGTACCGTTACAGGATGTGTTAAGTTTAGGATCCGATGCGCGGATGAATACCCCCAGTGTCGCAGAAGGCAATTGGTCATGGCGCTATCGTCAGGAAGCTTTAACCGGAGAATGTAGCGAGAGATTGCGAGATTTAGTCAATCTTTTTGGCAGAAATCGTTAAATAGGGTTTGCTGAAAAAGCTTTTCCTGGGGGCAGGGTGTGGGGTGTGGGGTGTGGGGTATGGGGTTTTACCGATTTTGAGGTAGTCAATTACCTAATTTTCAGGGAAAAAGTACCTGAATTTTCCCCCCGATCCCCCGCAACGGCTGGCACTTTTTGAGTAAAAGCAAGTCTAAAAGTCTTATCCAACAAGGTTTTTAGATTTATTCAGCAGACCCTAAATATCAATCCTTTTTTCGAGACGTTACCCCTAACGTCTCTTTTTGTCTGGTTAATGTGGGTGAGAATTTTTTAGCAATCTTTGCCGGATGCGATCAAGATTTTCCCGACTATTGACGGGTAAATGGGGTAGGGGTAATTCTAAATTGGGCCAATTACTCAAATCATGGCAAGGACAGGATAAACCCGATTGTCCCATCACTTCGATTGGTACAGGTATAGTACAACGAGCGCAGGGATGAAATTCCCATTGAGGGGAAAGTAAGTCTTGGATGGTTTGTTGAGTACCTTCTAGGTAACAATCGCCACTTTGAGGATCAAGAATTTTTTGCCAACAATCTTCAAACTCCGACGAATAGCGATCAGCATTGAAAATTGGCAGCGGAAATAGCATAGCTTGGTTTTTGGGACAAATAACTTTTTTTCCCAATTGAAACCAATGGGCGAGATATTTTTTAACTGCGGAGGTGTCTGACATATAGTTTAGGTGTGGAGGCTGCCCTGATTATTGCTCTTACCATCAATCCTAGCGTTAACTTCTGGTGTCGGACAGGTCTTAGGATGATTGATGATCGAGTTTAATAATTATTTTAGTAACTGAGCATCGGGAGCTAGATTAATCCCAATAAACTCACCATTAAAGCTTTTTGGGCGTGCATCCGATTTTCCGCTTGTTCCCAGACTTTTGATTGTACACCCTCGATCGCCCCGTCGGTAATTTCTTCACCCCGGTGAGCAGGCAAACAATGGAGAATAATCGCATCTTTGTCAGCGTGACTCATTAGCTGTTCGTTGACTTGGTAGGGCTGAAAAACGGGAATTCGGGCATCAGCGAGGCTTTCCTGTCCCATACTCGCCCAGACATCAGTATAAACCACCTGAGAGTCTTTTACGGCGGTAACGGGATCGTCGGTAATTAAGATTTTACTACCGGTTTTCTCGCCAATAGCCTGGGCGCTGGCGACAATTTCCCCATCCGGTTGATAGTTTGCGGGGGAGGCAACCCGCACATTTAACCCCATCAAAGCACCACCCAAGAGGAGAGAATTAGCGACATTATTACCATCCCCCACATAGGTGAGGTTAATTCCCCGTAAAGTCTGAAAAGTCTCTTGGATAGTCTGTAAATCGGCTAATATCTGACAGGGATGTTCTAAATCCGTTAAAGCGTTGATAATCGGAATGCGCGAGTAATTGGCAAAAGCTTCTAAATCCTCTTGTTTAAAGGTGCGAACTGCGAGAATATCGAGATAGCGATCGAGTACCCGGGCTGTATCTGCTAAGGGTTCCCCGCGCCCCACTTGGGTTACACTGGGATTAAGATCGATCACCTGTCCCCCTAACTGGTACATGGCGACGGTAAAGGAAACCCGCGTCCTGGTGGAAGCTTTATAAAATAGCAGTCCTAAGACTTTTTTACAGCTAGGGTTAAGAGTGCCAGCTTTAAGCTGTGCCGATAGATTGAGTAGGGCGCTGATTTCTTCGCTACTCATGTCGGTTATTCTTAAAACATCTCGTCCTTTTAAAGTGGCTACCATTGGTTTTTCTCTCGATAAACAGGGGTCTTGATTGGGTTTTATGGCAGTTAGCGGTTAGCAAAAATCTTGAGTAAAGACCTTATTATAATCCAGTTTTTTCGCTATTAGGCAATTTTTCCCGAAAATTTTCATTTTGGGGGATGTTAGTCCAGCTAACACCCCCAAATTATCTGTTAAATTAGGTAGGTGTTAAACATTGTCAGATTCCCCCCTTATCAAGGTGGCTCCCCCCGCCTATCGGCACCCCCCTTATCAAGGGGGGCAGGGGGGATCAAACCCAAAATCTAATTTCTACTTAACTAATTTTGCCCCACACTTAGAACAAAAATTAGACGAGGGCGGGTTTTTGTGTCCACAATTACCGCAGATAATTAAAGCTGGGTTAGCCACTTCCGTCACCGGAGAAAGAGGAATTTCCCCACCGCTATCCAACTTATAGTTATGGATTAACTGCAAAATAATTGCATCTTCCCGTTTATATTCTGTATTGTCTTTTCCTCCTGTTAACTCCTCGGAACGTTGTTGTAAATATTGGATAAAAGTCCGATACAAAGCTTGTTTTTTCTCGGGGGTGGACGAATCCTGTAACTTAGCTGTCACCTGAGTTTGAATTTTTTCCTTATCTTCGCGACAAGCTTTTACTTCTAACACCTGTACCGCATCTTCCCAACTGGTAGCGATATCGACTTTTTTTAATCCCGTTGCGGTTTTAATTTCATAGCGAATTGTTTTCTCATTAGTGACTCGATTGACTTCTGGAAAAAGCACTTTTAAAGCCCGGGCTGTCACCACCAATTGATAAATACTCGGATCTTCGGGAAAAACATCCCAGAAAGGAGGTTCCTTTTGGATATGTACGGGGATGGGTAAATCGCGATTTTCCCCCATTTGTTGGGCGCGTTTAGCAAGAATAAATTCTCCTTTCCAGTCCTGATAGGATTGCCGCAACTCCCGCATTCCCTCGAGACAGCGTAGGGAAAAACCGCCAATTTCCTGCACGAAGACAAGACGATGTTTTTCCACGTCTCCCAAGGGTTTAATATCGTCTTCGTTGGCAATAAATTCCCGCAGTTTCGGCATAATTTTTTGGGCTGCTGGGTTATTGGTATTTCTTCCCCCAATCAGGGCAACATTTTGATTTAATTGCGGCGTAAAACCCGCATCTTTTCCCCGCAAAACCGCAGGATTGAGCATAATTAGGGGTCGCGATTTTTGGTAGGCAATGCGAAGATTATTGATAATATCGGCATCGTTGTTATAGATTTTTAACAAGCGATCACAAGCGGCTAATTCCTTCTGAATGCGACTACTAGCGGGAGCATTTTGTAGTAGTTGATTAGCTTGGTTTAGTATAACTTGTTGAAAATCTCCTTGACGAATATCGGCAATCTCGGTTATGTCAAATAAACGCATATTTTCATCGGTGCGGCGCGTTTCTTTCCAGAGGGGGCTAGATTGCTTTAAAATCTCTTCTGAGAGGGGTAAACAAAGGTTATCCATACCCGTATCGTAGGCATTTTTGTTACCAGCAATCCCCGAAGCAAATTGTTCGATAAAGTCTTGATAAAGACTATTTAATTCTTGTCTGTCAAATAATTTAATCCCATTAATTAACAAAGCATCGGCACTATCGATCTGTTGATTAGCTTGGAGATTAAATAGATCGCGACTTTGAATTAATTTCTGACGAAAGCGATTAAAACGGCTTTCTAATTGATTAAGATGTTCCAGTAAACGATTAATAACCTCTACTCCTGCACCTCTGGTTTTTCGTTGAATATTGGCCATTAAATAGCCTTCCAATCCCGTTAAAGCTTGTTCACAATATTGTTCCATCTTATCTTTTTTCGAGATATGAATTTTATCTTTCAGATCATTAATTTCCGCTAAAGCTGTGTCGTATTCTCGTTGACGTTTACTTTCATTTTGACTCCAAACCTGTTCTTGATCGCGACGGAATTTTTCCGCTATGTCGGTGAAGATTTGTCGCACTGAAACAATAAAACTCTCGGCAAACTTTACCCCACGGTTCCGATCTTCAAGGATATTATAAAACTCCATTTCTAGGGACTTTTTACCCCGTTGAATAATTTCATCCCGGTTACTATAAATCTTTTTCAGGTAATCGCCGTGCAGCCGTTCATCGGGACTCAATTCTAGTAAATGATTGCGTTTAAATTCCTCGACTCTTGGCGTTAAATAATCATTAATAAATCGCAGAATTTTTCCCTGTTCATTGCCTAAAATATTAACACCCTGTTTGGTACAAGAGAGCCAATTATCTTGATTGATTTCCTGACGAGTTTCGTTAATCCATTGGGAGATTATGGCAATTAAAGAGCGATCCTTGTCGGCACATAAATCCATAATTAATTCCCCTTCGCTCAAGCGCATTCTTTTGAGGATATCACCTCTGACTAACTCCAACATTTGAGCGGGTAAAATCACGGCATTATTCAGCCACCAATTAATTAAATCTTTGGCTAAACGTTCCGATAAAGAGGCCCGAATTTGGGCAATAGGAATTTCAATAGTTGATAGCCCAAAACTCATAAATTGCTTAGGATAACCGCGACCCCCAGGGTCAGCTTGCGCCCAAGAACCCTTAATATTATCTCTAATAGAACGCTTATGGGGGGCAAAATCAGAGGTCATATCTAGGAAGATATTTTGGGCGATCATTTCCCGAATTTGACCGAGTTTAAAATCACCTTCGCCGTTTTTTGTCCCCACTAAATAGGTAAAATCAAAGGGGGGTAATTTACTAACCACTTCATCGACTAAACCGCTGCTAAACTGTTGATGATATTCGGTTCTGTAGTCGGAAAAGTAATTTAATTCCATCAGGGCAGCGTAACCATTAGCCAAAACTCGATCGCCGACACTAATCCCCGCAAATGCTTCAGGAGTGGGAACAATTGCCGTACTCAAAGGACTACTTTCCCCTCGTAACCAATTACGAATACAGTAGCCTAGATCGATTAACATTCCGCTACCTGTACCACCGTTTAAAGACCCCGTAGTAAAGACATTAATAGCAGTATTATTAACTTTAATTCCATAGCGATCGAGCATAAAGTTTTCTTGTCCCTTTACCCGTCTCACCGCATCTAGAAATTTTCTTTGGATCTCATGATAATTACAAAATAAAGCAAAACGTCCACAGGCGCGAATTTGTCCCGCCCCCGCTTCCAGGGAAGTAATATTTCTCTCTAATTCCGGGGGAAACCAACTATTAATCCAGGGATATCTATCCATGTCAGATACCATCTCCTGTACCTGTTTTCCACTCACCCGGGCCCAGTGTTTTTCGTTATCTTTAAAAGCACTGCCGGCAGCTTCAGGATTACTGATTTTATAATCCTTATCCGTGTCAACCACCAAAAAACTGACAATCGGAAAATTGCTCAAACTGCCATAACTTTCCTCGATTAAACGACGCAATCGCGATAAAATTTCGTTACCCGTGCCACCAATACCCACTAAAACCGTGGGAACCATGCTTTTTTCTTCCACTGCTGCTGGCATAATTACTTAACTCCTAAAGCCATTTCTTGACGGTTGCGGGGGACTTCGTAGGTGAGGAAATCGTAGGCTAATTTAGTGTTAGGAAAAATTGCCCGCGCTTCCTCTAACAGATTGGAAATATCCAGAGAATTACCCGGTAGATAACGGGGACTAAAATGGGTCATTAATAACAATTTTACCTGGGCTGCCAAGGCCACCTGGGCTGCCATCGTCGAAGTGGAATGAACACTTTCAAAAGCTAACCCAGCATCTTGGTGTGCAAAAGTCGCCTCATGAATTAGCACATCTGCATTCTGTGCCAATTCGATCGAACCTTCACAGAAAATAGTATCGGTACAGTAGGCAATTTTACGGCCGATTTCCGTTTCCCCGCAGAGGGACTGACCGCGAATTTTTCTGCCATCGGGGAGGGTGACAGTTTCTCCTCTTTTCAGCTTGCCGTAAATTGGTCCGGGGGGAATACCCAAAGCGTTGGCTTTTTCCACATCAAAACGTCCTGGACGGTCTTTTTCGGCGATGCGATAACCGTGGGCAGGAATACGATGTTTTAATAGCTGACAGGAGACGGTAAATTCTTCATCTTCGTAGAGTATGCCGGGGGAAACGGCATGGACTCGCACCCGATTGGCGAAATTAGTATAGGAATACTTAGCACAAGCACGCAGATAGTCCCCTAGTCCGGGGGGTCCGTAGATATCAATATCCTGAGCAGAACCGGCTAATCCGATACTGGCTAACAATCCCATTAAACCAAAGATATGATCGCCGTGCATGTGGGTGATAAAAATGCGTCGGATTTGGGAACTTTTTAGGTCGCTACGCAGTAACTGGTGTTGAGTTCCTTCTCCACAGTCAAACAGCCATATTTCCGCCCGTTGCGGCAACCGAAGGGCGATACTAGAGACATTACGCGAACGAGTCGGAACCCCGGAACTGGTTCCTAAAAAAGTAATCTCCACAGGATAGCTGTCGGGATAGAGGATTATTTTTCTAGTCTAGGCTGTTTTGATCGATTTCTTGATCGAATTGCTGCTTTTCTGTATTTGATCACTTGGAAACAGGAAATCCCCTGATTTTGACCTAACTCTGCAATAATTACTCGCAGCCAGAAATACGCCAGCGTTCATATCATACTTTCTGCTTTTTGTCAAAAAAACTTTTTTTTTGCAATAAAACTACACAAAAAAAAGATCATCGTTGTGGGTGAAATTGACTCATTTACCCGTCTTAATTAGGATCACCCTGTAGGTGTGGCAAGGGTTTCAACCATTGCTACCCAAAAAAGCACAGAATAACCCATTATGAAATTCAGTAAAATCGCTGTAACCATTGTAACATCGTTGTTAAATAAAAATCTTTCTCAATTAATTCTTAAGAATTTGTAAATATTGCGGAATGTTAATTTAAATATTCTCAAGTTTGTGGAGTCAATAAATAATTTTTGCTTATCTTTGTCCAAAATTGGGTTAGAAGTCAGGAGTCGGGTGATAGGGTGATAGGGTTTTGGGGTGTTGGGGTGTTAGGGTTTTAGTTGAAATTCCCCCACTTCCCCACTTCCCCACTTCCCCACTTCCCCACTTCCCCACTTCCCCACACCCCACATTACTTCCCTAGAACGATCTTTGGGACAAGATTAAGTTTAAAATCTGAAATAGATGATTTTTTTCAGGATCGAGTCAAGTTTATGGCAGATATTGTCGATATTGCGGTCAGTGCCGATAATTTTAAAACTCTAGTGACGGCGGTACAAGCCGCTAATCTTGTGGATGCCCTAAAAAGTCCCGGCCCCTTCACAGTTTTTGCCCCCACCGATGAAGCTTTTGCCAAATTGCCCCCCGGGACGATTACAACCCTAGTGCAGAATATCCCCCAGTTAACCCGAATTCTCACCTATCACGTCGTTGCGGGCAAATATATGCAGGAAGATTTGGCGAAATTGGCTGTAGTGACTTCTCTAGAGGGTTCACCGATTCCCATCGATTGTAGCGAAGGTTTTGAGGTGAAAAATGCCACGGTGGTCGCAGGTAATATCGAGGCGGATAATGGTGTGATCCACGTCATCGATACGGTGATCCTGATGGGTTAGTTTTTGACCGGCTTTTCCCCGGGCCGCATCCAGGGCGGCTCCGTCTTATTTAGTAACCAAATATACAGACACTTTTGCTTGTTTATGTTTTCGATGATCGACGGAGGAAAATGCCCACTTTCTGCGGTTATAAACAAGATAATTCCCGCTAAGGAGTACGCCAATGAAGACCTTAGAATTTCTCTCGGAACTAAATGCCGCACCGCAAGGATGGGGATTCTGGATTGATCGTCAGCAGATCGAAGCCAACCACGTCGGTCAATATTCCTTTGAGAATGATCGTTTGCCAAAAAGTTTTGTTCATATCGGTAGTCTCGCTGAATTAGCTCACCAACGACAAAAATATATTCTTAGCCATCTCGATAGTAATGGCAATGTGGAACAACTCGCTCAAGAATGGGCGCAAACATTGCTCGCTAATTTGACAACTTAATAGTTTCCGGAAAATTCACCCAAAAAAGAGGCCACTTTCTGCAAGATGACCTCTAAATTTTTTTGTTAGGGTGTTAGGGTGTTAGGGTGTTAGTTGAATTTCCCCATTTCCCCATCTCCCCATTCCCCTATTCCCCTATTCCCCAGAAGCATGGGGACCGATTTTGAGAACTAAAACCCCTAAAGGTGGTAAACAGAGATCGATCGAGTGGGGACGGCTATGATAGGACCATTCCTCCGACCATTTACCACCGAGGTTGCCCATATTACTACCGCCATATTTACCCGCATCGCTGTTAAAGATTTCCTGATAAAAACCGGGATGGGGTACACCAACGCGATAATGGCTGTGGGGTTGGGGAGTAAAATTACAAACCACCACCAGAAACTCCTGCCAATTTTTGCTCCAGCGCAGGAAAGAAACGACGCTATGACTATTATCACTACAGTCGATCCACTCAAAGCCATCCTCACCAAAATCCTGGGTATATAAAGCAGGTTCACTCTTATAGGTGGCGTTCAAATCAGTGAAAAAGCGTTTTAGCTGTTGATGGGGTTGATACTGCAAAAGACCCCACTCCAAATCACCCCAAACATTCCACTCACTCCACTGACCAAATTCCATGCTCATAAACATGGTTTTCTTGCCAGGGTGGGTAAACATATAACTAAATAAGGCCCGGACATTGGCAAATTTTTGCCACTCATCCCCCGGCATTTTGCCAATCATATTACTTTTGCCGTGAACCACTTCATCGTGGGACAAAGCCAGCATATAATTCTCGCTGTGGTTATACCACATACTAAAAGTGACATTATTTTGATGGAATTGACGGAACCAGGGATCCATGCCGAAATAATCGAGCATATCGTGCATCCAGCCCATATTCCACTTTAAATTAAAGCCTAAACCGCCCATATAGGTGGGCCAGGACACCATCGGCCAAGCGGTGGATTCTTCGGCAATAGAGAGAATTCCGGGGAAATAGCTAAAAATTACATGATTTACTTGACGCAGGAATTCCGCAGCCTCTAAATTTTCCCGGCCACCGTACTCGTTAGCCACCCATTCCCCATCTTTACGACAATAATCGAGATAGAGCATAGAAGCCACCGCATCAACTCTAATACCGTCAATATGGTACTTATCGAACCAAAATAGGGCATTAGCGACGAGGAAATTTCTGACTTCGTTGCGACCGTAGTTAAAAATTAAGGTTCCCCATTCCTTGTGTTCCCCCTTGCGCGGGTCGCCGTGTTCATAAAGATGAGTACCATCAAAGAAAGCTAACCCGTGACCATCTTTGGGGAAGTGACCAGGTACCCAATCCACTAGCACACCAAGGCCATTTTGGTGACATTGATCGATAAAATACATAAAATCTTCAGGATTGCCGTAGCGACTGGTGGGGGCAAAATAACCCGTCACTTGATAACCCCAAGAACCATCAAAAGGATGCTCGGCGATCGGTAATAATTCGATATGGGTGTAACCTAATTCTTTAACGTAGGGAATTAGTTTTTGGGCTAACTCGTAGTAACTCAAAAAGCGCGCCCCGGTGTTCCATTCCGACACGGGAACCGCTTCCCCGGACCCAGAAAGTAAACGGGGGGGTTCGGCACTAGAAGCGTGCAGCCAAGAACCGAGGTGTAATTCGTAAACGGAAACCGGTTGAGTTAAAGGATCGTTATGGCGACGTTTTTCCATCCAATCGCTATCATCCCAAGTATAGCTATCTAAATTGGCCACGATCGAGGCGGTTTTTGGGCGTACTTCTTGGGCAAAACCGTAGGGATCAGATTTTTCGTAAATATGACCTTCCCAATTTTTGATCTCGTATTTATATTTAGTGCCCACACCGATTTCCGGGATAAACAATTCCCAGACCATATTATTACGTTTCCGCATTTGGTGATCACGACCATCCCAACTATTAAAATCACCAATAATCGAGACGTTGCGGGCATTAGGAGCCCAAACGGCAAAATAAACCCCCTTAATACCCTCGATTTCGGCTAAATGCGCCCCTAATTTTTCATAAATGCGATGATGGTTGCCCTCCCCAAACAGGTGTAAATCAAAATCGCTGAGTTTGGCAGAACGGAAGGCATAGGAATCATAGATTACCCGTTCCTGTTCCCCCTCGTGGATGCGTAATTGATAATTGTTCAGTTCACCGATATCGATGACGCACTCGAAAAAATGGGGATGATAAGCGGTCTTCATGGGATATTCCTGTCTTTGGGACGGTAAAATAACCCAAGCGGCCGTGGTTTTCGGTAAATAGGCTCTAACAACCCATTTATTGACTTTTCCTTCTTCTTCTAGGGGATGGGCCCCCAAAACCTCAAAGGGATCGTGATGGAGGTTGTTGACGATTTGATGGACTTGTTCGGGGGATACCACTATAGACATTCATTTACCACTCTTGACATCTACAATACTTATAGCAAGGAAATAGTCATTTTTTCCCTGCCGTCTGGGAATTCTCAAACTAATGGTATATTCTGCCTACTTATTCAACTATGGCTGTGGCTGCTGCCGAAATTATCGTCGTTAAAGACGATTTTGCACTCCGAAACCTAATTTCCCCTTTTCTCGGTCAAAAAAACTAGCGAGTAAAAGTAGCGGCCGATGGTAAAACTGCCAATTTAATCTCGATTTTGTCATTCTCGATGTTAATCTAGCGGATAGCCTCGAATTTGATCTACAAATTTATCGCCCAATCTTCTTCCTTTTTATCTCTATACAGTTCTTAACTGGAACGAGTTTGATCGCTAGGAGATTGACTTTCTTCTAATTCAGCTTTGATTTTTACCGAGTCTTCAATCTGCTGGGCCTCTCGCTTAAATTCACTTTCAAATTCCTTGGATGCTTCTTGAAATCCTCGAATCGTTTTGCCTAAACTGCGACCGATTTCTGGTAATTTTTTCGGTCCGAAAACTAGCAGGGCAATCAAGAGAATTAACCCCATTTCCGGTAATCCAATCCCAAAAATATTCATTTTTTTGCTCCTAATAAAAAACTAGCGGTGGGCAATAACCCACCTGCCAAAGTCCGAGGGATAATTCTGCCGCCAAAAATGCCGACGAGATTGTTGGAATCTGCTTACTGACCCCAATCTACATTAAATCCTTCTAAAATTAGGGAGGAGTTGTAGATCTGTAAAATAATCAGCAAAAAGACTAAAAACAGAGCCATAAACACTCCCATTAGCAAGGTAGTTCCCCAACCGGGAGAAACTTTACCATATTCCGAGTTGAGGGGACGAAGGATTTCACCTAAGCGTGTACGCTGTGCCATAAGTTACCAAGAAAGATCTGTAAATGATAATTTTGTATTGATCCGTAATTTGACGAAGTGCCAACCGGTCAACCCAGTGAGATAAAATCTACTGCTGTTTCCAGTGGAGCTTTTTTGGTCTAATTCCTAACGGAATCGTTTTTCGCCTGCCCTGCCACGCCCACAAGAATCTGCAAGCGCCTACAGTACGGGAATTATTCTAACATTGTTTGGTGATCTTCTCAGGATTTAGGAGATGGTCGATGGGAGTTGAGGTGATGGGGGAGAAGGGATATGGGAGAAAAAAGCTGATCGATCAGTGATCACTGATCAAGTCTCCTTCGGTGCTATGATCGAGGATGTAAAGTTTTATTGCAACGGTATTCGTCTTAGTCAAGCTGAATACTGACAAAAGGTTAACAACACTACCTTAAACAAGCTCTCAAGAGAGGATACAGAGAACACATGGCTTACACACTTCCCCCTTTACCCTACGATTACACTGCCTTAGAGCCTTGTATCACCAAAAGTACCCTAGAATTCCACCACGACAAGCACCACGCCGCTTATGTCAATAACTATAACGGTTTGGTCAAAGATACGGAACTCGATACTCTCTCTTTAGAAGAAGTTATCGTTAAGGTTGCCGGTGATGCTTCTAAAGCTGGGGTTTTCAACAATGCCGCCCAAGCATGGAATCATAGTTTTTATTGGGACTGCATGAAACCGGCGGGTGGTGGCACGCCTACTGGTGCTTTAGCCGATAAAATTCAGGCAGATTTCGGCAGTTTCGAGAAATTTGTCGAAGCTTTCAAAACTGCGGGCGCTACTCAATTCGGTAGTGGTTGGGCTTGGTTGGTTCTCGATAACGGTACTCTCAAAGTTACCAAAACCGGCAACGCTGACAATCCTTTAACCGCCGGACAGGTTCCCCTCCTAACTATGGATGTGTGGGAACACGCTTATTATCTCGACTACCAAAATCGTCGTCCCGATTACATCAGCGACTTTTTAACCAAGTTGGTTAATTGGGATTTCGTGGCTGCTAATTTAGCGGCGGCCTAAAAATTTGGCTCAGTTAATCAGTTATCAGTTATCAGTTATCAGTTATCAGGGGTTGGGGAGCAGGGAGAAACAATCCATAGGTTGGAGGTTAATACTACTCTTAAAACTGGCAAATCTCTCTAATATTAATTATCCTTAAAATAGATAACCAGAAAAAACTTTTTTAACATCGATCGCGCTGCTCGCACCATGGAACAACCTGTCAGTTGGATTATTCCCCGTCATCCCCGTCCCGATTATCCCCTGTTTGTATTTTTACCCGGAATGGATGGCAGCGGCCAACTATACCATCGTCAGATTAAAAACCTTGCTCCTTACTTCGATCTGCGTTGTTTGGTGATTTCCCCGCAATATCTCGGTGATTGGGAGGAGTTAAGCACCCTCGTGATCGCTTTATTGGAACAGGAATTAAAGCGACAATCGAGAAAAGTCTATCTCTGCGGTGAGTCTTTTGGCGGCTGTTTAGCCTTGAAAATAGCGACAAAATCAGCAAAATTAATTAAAAAACTGATTTTAATTAACCCTGCTTCTTCTTTTAATCAAAGACCTCTTTTAAGCTTGGGAATCGGTATCACCCAGATAATGCCCGATTTCATCCACGGCAGCTCGGCCCTAACTATTTTACCCTTTCTCGCTGCTCTGGGTCGAATATCCCGGGAAGATCGCCGCTCTCTCCTCAAAGCCATGCAATACGTCCCACCGAAGACGATTAGCTGGCGTTTATCCCAGTTACAACGGTTTCAGGTTAGTGCCAGCGAGTTAAAAAGTCTGCAATTGGGGGTGTTATTGATAGCCAGTCAAGGCGACCGACTGTTACCATCGGTAGCGGAGGCTAAACGCCTAATTCAGCAGTTACCCGCCGCAAAATTAACGATTCTACCCAATAGTGGTCACGCTTGCCTGCTGGAAACCGATATTCACCTCAAAGACATTCTCCATCACCATGCTTGTCTCCCCCGAAGCCTACCCGCAAAAAGTCACTGAGGATGGTTCTTATACCTTTTTTTCGACCGAATTCGGCGAATGTTATCATTCTACCTCCGGGGCAAGGGAAGAGGCCGAGAAAAAATTTATCCTCTCCAGTCGTCTGGCAGCAAAAGCAGACCAGAGCAATAATCTAAAAATTCTTGACATTTGTTACGGCTTAGGGTATAATGCCGCCGCGGCCTTAGCAGCCATTTGGCAAGTTAGGGGGGATTGTCGGGTAGAATTATTAGCTTTAGAAAGCGATCGAGTGGTTCCCCTCGCGGCTATTAGAGAAAATCTCTTAAATAGTTGGAGTCAACCAATTCCCGAATATTTAAGTGATTTTGCCCATAATCACCGGCTGGATCTGCCTAATCTCACGGCTAAACTGTTAATCGGGGATGCGCGACAGACGATAACCAAGGTGATTGAGGCGGGTTTTCAAGCGGAGGCAATTTTTCTCGATCCCTTTTCCCCGGGTAAATGTCCGCAACTGTGGACGGTGGAGTTTTTAGCTTTAGTGGCGAAATGCCTGAGTCCGACGGGTTATTTAGTCACCTATTCCTGTGCTGCCTCGGTGCGAAGGGCTTTACAATTAGCAGGATTGCAGATTGGGGCCACCGATAGCGTCGGGCGGCGATCGCCAGGGACAATAGCCAGTTTTTTGTCTTTACCCCCATCTCTATCGGCACAGGAACGGGAACATCTGCAAACTAAGGCCGCTATTCCCTATCGAGATGCGACTTTAACCGACTCAGCCGAAGTGATTATACAACGTCGTCGCACCGAACAGGCTCTCTGTGACTTAGAACCGACTAGCCACTGGAAAAAACGTTGGCAAAGATCGGTGAGTTCGATCGAAATCTCGGAATGAGAATAGTGTAGTTAAATGTCTGAGAATTCGGGCTTTTGTGGTTGTAATAGCAAAAATCGCCAGAATTAACAGTAATACTAAATCCGTTGAGTACAGGCTAGTTATGAGGAGAGGCACTCATGCAAAGGGGAGAATAAATAATCAGTTTTTAATAACCGGATTTAGTATTACTATCTTATTAGTGGTGATGGCTACCCCTCGATACTTCATGAGGGAATTCCTAACGCCATCGATAAAATTCAAGAAGTATCCAAATATAACTATCTAGTCATCTGTCTCGATGCTGATGAGGATACTGTCGAAGAAAGAGAACAATATGTTAATGACTTTATCACCAAACATATTACTGTTCCTGCAACAATCGAAATCGTGATCATCATTCAAAATCGCTGTCTTGAAACATGGCTACTAGGCAATCGTAGAATATTTAATCCTAAACAACCTTTACAGGGACTTTTAGCTGATTATGTTCAACACTATGATGTTTACGAAAATGATCCCGAACTAATGGGTAGATTTAATTGCAGAAATCATGCCGATTTTCATTTTGCTTATCTAAAGTCTATTTTTGAAGCCAAAGGTTTGTCTTATTCTAAAAAATTCCCTGGGGTAGTTCAAGAACAATACTATCTTAATGAATTAAAAAAGCGTATCGATAAAACTGAACACTTAAAAACCTTTCAGAAATTTATTAATTTTTGTGATAATATTCGCCAAAATTTCCGATAAATTGATCTGTGGTGCTTCTGCCAAGGATGAAATATAAGCTGATCTGGCATCGTCTGTTGACTAATGGCTGGGTGAAAATGTAGTACGGACTGTGATTGAGAATACAAGACTATGACAAGGCTTTTGTCCTAGAAATTTCTAGGTCGGCAGATTTTTGTAGTATTGTAGTATAATGGTAACTCCAGAAAAACAATCCTAAAAGTGCCTTTAGTCTCTTCAGTTAGCAGTTACCAGATAGAAGTTAAAAATTGGCAATTTACTTGATGTTATGGCTTCCTTACGGGATATTATCAGTTACTATCGCAATTATCAAAAAGCCGCCTTTTTGAGCATTGCTGCATCGAGTGTCTTTGAAATTATCGATCTGATGGTTCCCTACGCCGTCGGACAGATTCTTAATGTTCTTTCCGATCAACCTTTAGATGGATTCGTGCAATCTTTAGTCGATCGCACCATGGTTTTAACTCCCTTTGCCTCAGAAAAGTGGGTTAGTTTGGCAGTATTATTAGGCTTAATTTTCCTAACCACGGTAATTAAAGCACCAATTCAGCCTTGGCTGGGTGCATGGTTTCACTGGGAAATATCCTTAAGAGCGCGACGAGATCATCTCAGAAAAATTATTGCCAAAATTCTCACCTTACCTCTATCTTTTTACGATGAAAATAATCCGGGACGCATCGCTAACCGGATCGCCAAAGGGATAGAAAGTCATACTTGGACTTATCCCGAAGTGGCGGGAATGATGATCCCAAAACTGTTTAGAGTTTTGGGTATCTTTATTGTTATTTGGGTAATTCAATGGCAGATCGCCCTCGCTTTTGTTATTTCTTTTGTATTAATTCTAGCTTTTATTGTGAGAGATTTAAAAGATTTAATGCAAAAAGAAAGAATTCTTGATCGGCACATCGAAAATACCCAAAGTCGCAATTCTGAGATTATTACTAATATCAAAACTGTCAAAGCTTTTGCCACAGAAGGACAGGAATTATATCGTCAGAAACAGCGTTTAGAGAGAGAATTTACCTACGTTGTCTATCGCATTCATAAGGGTTATGTGGACTTAATTACTTGGGAAAAAACCCTCGTCCAAGCTAGTTTATTTGGAGTATTTTTCTTTACTCTCCTAGCTACCGTTCAACAGAAAATCTCGATCGGGCATTTTATCACCACCTATACCCTGGCTAGTATGGCCTATGCGGAATTAGATCCCCTATCCCAAATGGCAGAAACTTTTGCCCGTCGCTATGCTTCTATGGCACGTTTACAGGAATTTATCAACTTACCCAGTGGCACTGATGCTGGTAGTCTTTTAGCCGATCATGCCCAACATAATCCCTATCATTTTACGGGGAAAGTAGAATTAAGTAATCTTAGCTTTGGCTATAGTCCAGAAAGAACCATTCTCAAGGATATTAATCTGCTGATTGAACCCTATCAAACCGTGGCATTAGTGGGAAAATCAGGTTCAGGAAAATCCACTTTAGTTAAGTTAATTTTCCGCTATTTTGAACCGAATCAAGGGCAAATTCTGATGGATGGAGAGGATATTCGTCGCTTAGATGTCACTTGGTATCGGCGACGGTTAGCGATTGTCCATCAAGAAGTAGATGTTTTTAATGGTACGGTGTTAGAAAATCTCACCTATGGTAATCCTAATATTAGCTTTGAGAAGGTAGCAGAAGCCTGTAAAATCGCCCGTGTCGATGAATTTATTCAGGAATTACCTAATGGTTATTCCACTATTGTAGGGGAAAGGGGTGTGCGTCTTTCGGGGGGACAAAGACAGCGTTTAGGAATTGCTAGGGCATTAATTGTCGATCCAGATGTGTTAGTTTTTGATGAGGCCACTTCTAGCTTAGATTATGAGTCAGAAAGAGCCATTCAACTAGCCATGAAATCCATTTTAGGCACTCGCACCACGATTATTATCGCCCACCGTCTCAGTACCGTTCGAGAAGCTGATCAAATTGTCGTCTTGGATAATGGTCGCATTGTCGAGATCGGTAGCCATGACCAATTATTAAATCAGCAGGGAATCTATCAGCGTCTCCACTCTTTGCAAGAAAGCGGTGAACTGGTTTAGTCTTAAAATATACTTTGCACGGTTATAACTTGCATTTTTTACTCAAAGACAAGGCCAATTCAAGTCTGAATTGGCGCTTCATGCCGATAATTTCCCCATATTAATTGCTGGAGTGATTAACAACTTCAGGGACAATCTCTAATTCTTGTTCACCAATTACAGGTAAATGATTTTTCTGTAAACCCATAGCAGTTAAACAAGTATTGAGAGAATTTATCGCTTGGTTATAATCCTCAATTTTTTGGTTAATTTCTTCCTGTTTGCGGGCATTATTAGCAATTTTTTCCGCCGCTTCCTGTTCTAAAGTTTGTTCTAGATAAGAACGAGCTTGATTGAACTGTTGTAGAATAGTATCCGCTTGTTTTTTTGCCATTGGTATCAATTGATTTTTCAGAGTATTATTAACGGTTTGGCGGAAGTTTTTATGAATTGTCGCTGATACTTTTGGCTCAAAATCTAACTTAAGTAATTGACGGATAGCAGGTTCAGCATCAAGAATACTTTCACAGTCATAACCTTGGGCAGTTTGTTGGACAGTTTGCCGAAATTGAAAGATAGAAAAAGTGCCTTCGTTGTAAAAATTGTGATTTTCTCTTACATAGCGATCGCACTCTGTTCTCGCTTCGGAAACTAAGGCATGAATTAACTGATCTTCTAGCTGTTTTAGCTGATTTTCTATGCCACTATCGTTACCCAATAAACGATAAATTTGCCGATAATAATCACCTTGCCTTACCGCATCTAAAAGACGCTGACAAAAGCGACTAATTAAACTTGTTGACTCCTCAATCAACACATCTTCTAGCTGGTTAGACAGATAATAAAAAGCTTCTACCAATACTGCTAATAAAGGTGCTGTAGCATTGCGGGGATGGGTTAAAGTCGCTTGTGAGTAAGCATTTTTGACAGAAAAAGTATTTAATAACTCATCCAATCTTGATACCATTCTCGCTTTCAGTTTCTTAAAGTCTTCCTCAAAGTTTTCATCGCTATTAACCACGATAGCATTGACATAACCATCGATATGTTTAGTTAATTTCTCTCCCACTTCTTTTAACTCTTGATTGAGGTGATTTAACTCCAGAGCTTTCATCGCCTCAATTTCTCGTGGTTGACTTTCTAAATCACGATAAATCCCTTGATAATGATTTTTCAGAGTAATGCAGAGAGATTGTAAATCATCGGCTAAATTAGCAAACAATTGCGGACGTTTTTCTTCGGTGAGATAACGAGTAATTGCCCTGCGAAATTCTGCGATACCGCTATCAGCAATTAACTGCTCTAGTAAAGGAGTTCCCCACTCACTTAAAACTCGGAAATAATTTTTATTGGGAGTTTCATAACCGTGGATGGAAACTTTAAAGGGAGTTGCCAGTAATTTACCGGAGTTGGCACAATAGTTATTAAACTCGCTGACAAATTGCGGTGTTTCTTCTTCTCCTCCTAAATTTTTAACACTTTCGGTAAAGATAGAATCTAAACCATAACGCTGATTAATATTGGTTTGATTTTTCACCTGATACCCATAAAACCCTAAAAGTCCGCTGGTTTTGTAAATGCGGGAAGTATCACGAAATTGCGTTTGAATTAGGTTTTCTAAACGCTGTTTTAGTTGGGCTGAGTACCAGGTTTCATCGATGCGGTTAAAAACATAAAAAACTCGATCACGAATACCAGCATTAGAGCGAATTTTTTCGAGTAATTCCGTTTCTTCTGTGGCTAATTCTCCCGCAGAAGCAGCCTTTAAAACACAAACCACTGCCGAAGTATCAGGATGCTCTATTTTACGATAGGCTAAGGCGGCATCTTTTTGGACTGGGGCATCAATACCGGGCAAATCTACCAAAACGTTACCATCTTTAAGGAGAGGATGATGACAGTAATATTCTAGACGTTTTAAGACGGCACTATTACTACCACGACGGGCAAAACTGGCCGCTTCTGCTAAATTAGAAAAGTGAAATTGTTCCATGGAATAGGTGGCATTATGCAGCGTATGGATTCGCTCACGATTTTGAGTAAATCCTTCAATTAATAATTTTAAACCCTGAGCTTGTTTAGCTCGCTCGGATTTGCCTTCTCCCCCTTCCTGTTCGATAATTTTTTGACAGTATTGGTTTAACTGACTACAGTATTCGGGGGAATTAATGTTACTGGGATTAGTTAATTGTAGATTTTGACAGACGGTATCGACTAAAGTACGAATTTCTGCTTCGCTGAGAAAGGTTAAAACCACTCTTTCCTCATCAGCTTCTGCGTACTCAATATAACATTCTGTACCCGTTGCGTGTCCTTCGGCACTATACAGCAATTCTCGCTCTAAAAGTGCATTGATTAACATTGATTTCCCGGCACTAAAAGCACCGGCGAAAACGATTTCAAATTTGGGAGAAATGGCTTTTTGTAGGGCAATTTCTATCTTGCTGGTATCCTGTTGATTACGGAGAGAAGATTCGCCTTTGCATAGTTCAATTATACTGTTAACATTACCAGCCAGATTACTGCATTGGGGCAAAAGTTCAGTCATGGTAAAACCCAAATCTAGAAGAACAGTGCTATTGTTCCCCAGATTATAACAAAATTCCCTAACTAGATGTCACATCTTTGGTCAGCGATTTAAGCAATCAAGAACAAGGCCCTAGTCTTGAATCTAGAATCAGGATTGATTATAATCAATTTAGTACATACCGATTCCCGAGAACCTCCTTAGGTAAAAATTCCCTCCTGACTCCTGAATCCTAGGGTAATGATAATTATGTGGGCAAAAATGGCAATAGATAAATGGAGATTAAAAAAAATTCGGAATATGGGACAGTTAGGATTTTTGTTAGGAATAGTTTTTCTTTTGGGTGGTTGTCATTCTCTCAATGTTATCCCAAATCGTCCGCAACCCTTGCCCCAAGATCAATATATTCAAGTCTATTTTAATCATAATCAGGCCCGGGGTTCAAATTATACCGATCCCTATCGCCAAATTAATCGCCCGGGAGATAATTTAGAACAGGTTATTATTGATAATATCAACTCGGCTAAAAGTTCGATCGATCTAGCAGTGCAAGAGTTACGTTTACCCGCCATCGCTCAAGCTTTAGTTGAGCGTCAGCAACAGGGAATTAAAGTTAGGGTTATCCTCGAAAATATTTACAATCAACCTATTAATAGTTTAGCCAAAAACCAAGAACAATCAAGCGATCGAGAACAGGAACGTTATCAAAACCTTTTTGATTTAGTTGATATAAATCGAGATGGTAAATTAAGTCCAGAGGAAATCGCCCAAAGAGATGCAATTACTATCCTCAAAAAAGCTGGTATTCCCCTAATTGATGATAGGGCTGATCGCTCAAAAGGTAGTGGTTTAATGCACCATAAATTCATGGTTATTGATGATCACACTACTTTAATTAGTTCAGCTAACTATACCTTAAGTGATATTCATGGAGACTTTTCTAATCCCAAAACTGTCGGTAATGCCAATCACTTATTAGTAATTACTAATCCCCCACTAGCTAGAGTTTTTCAAAGGGAATTTAATCTGATGTGGGGAAGGGAAGATCGGCCTAAATTTGGGTTAGATAAACCCCAAAGAAACCCGCAAACAATTACTATCGGTAATAGTAGTCTGACGGTAAAATTTTCCCCCGATTCTACCGCTTATCCCTGGACAATTACTAGCAATGGTCTGATCGGTGAAACTTTAAATAAAGCTAAAAAATCCGTGGATTTAGCCCTGTTTGTCCTGACGGAACAGCCTTTAGCTAATATTCTCGCCCAACGACATCAAAAAGGTATAGAAATTAAAGCTTTAATTGATCCTAGTTTTGCCTTCCGATACTATAGCGAAGGATTAGATTTATTAGGAGTTGCTCTCAGTAATAAATGTCGTTATGAACCAGATAATCAGCCTTGGCAAAACCCAATTAATACCCTAGGAGTTCCCGCTCTAGCCCCGGGAGATAAATTACACCATAAATTCGGTTTAATCGATGATAAAATTGTGATTACTGGTTCTCATAATTGGTCAAAAGCTGCTAACCATCAAAACGATGAAGCTTTAGTTATTATCAATAATCCCACCGTTGCTGCTCATTTCGATCGAGAATTTCAATATCTTTACCGTACCGCTAAATTAGGACTGCCGGAAACTATTAAAAATCGGATCGAACAGGATAGAAAAAACTGCCCCCAATCTGTAACAATTCAAAGCGATCGCTTAATTAATTTAAACACTGCCACAAAAGAAGAATTAGATACTTTACCCGGTATCAGTGGCAAATTAGCCGAAAAAATTATCGCAGCCCGGCAACAAAAACCCTTTACTTCCCTAGAAGATTTGGATCGAGTATCGGGAATCGGTCAGGGAAAAATTAACAAGCTCAAAGGCAAAGTCAGCTGGTGATCAGTGCTTCGTCTGTATTTTCTGCCACAGACAAAAACTAGCAATTTTCCCTTGTTACAGCAAGCTAAGTAGGTAGGTGTTAAAAATCGTCAGATACCCCCCTTATTAAGGGGGATCCCGCCGCCTATCGGCACCCCCCTTATCAAGGGGGGCAGGGGGGATCGAACCCAAAATCTATCTTCTATTTAATTAGAACCACTTACTTACCACAGACAAAAAAGGGTTATTTTAACGGTTCGGGAATACTATCGGAAGGAGCCTCAAACTGTCCAGTAATAACGTATTCTAGACGCAATTTCAGCCAAGTAATAAACTGTTGATTGAGAGAAACAATCGCCGCTGCCGGTTGGGGAGTTTTCTTTTTGATATCGGCAAAAGCGGGAGCATCTAAAAAAGCTGGATTGGCAATTAACCAAAAATCAATTTCTTGACCTTTTTCTTGATAATTCCTGATTCTTTCCTTCAAAACTTCCTTTTCGATCGCTTCTTCTTCTAAAAACTTTTGACTGGCTACCAAATAATAATAAGTTGTCATCATCTTTCCTTTAATTTTTCAGTGTAATTGTTCGTTAGTCGGGAGATTAGCTGATAGCTGATGGCTTTTACAATTGTCCACGCATAGCCAATTTCATTTCCCTAACAGCCCGTTCCAACCCGACCAAAACCGCACGACTGATAATTGTGTGACCAATGTTCAATTCTTCCATATTGGGCAAACAGGCGACGGCATAAACATTCCAATAGGTCAAACCGTGGCCGGCATTCACCCGCAAACCCAGAGAGGAAGCATATTCACAACCTTCTTTAAGAATTGTTAATGCTGCTTGACGATCGCTCTCCTGTTGTGCTTCGGCGTATTGACCGGTATGGAGTTCAATAAATTTCGCCCCCGTATTAGCGGCCGCTTGAATTTGGGCAAAATCGGCATCAATAAACCAACTAACGGGGATATTAGCCCCTTGCAGGCGCTCTACAACCCGACAAAAACGGTCAAAATTGCCCAGCATATCGATCCCCCCTTCCGTGGTCACTTCCTGGCGCTTTTCGGGGACAAGGGTGACATAATCGGGTTTAATATCGAGAGCAATGGCGATCATTTCCTCCGTCGGGGCCATTTCCAGATTCAGATGAGTCCGCACCGTTTGCCGGAGAATCCGCACATCGCGATCTTGGATATGACGACGATCCTCGCGCAAGTGAACGGTAATGCCATCAGCACCACCGATTTCGGCCAAAACTGCCGCCGCCACGGGATCCGGTTCCACGGTGCGGCGCGCTTGGCGAATTGTGGCCACATGGTCGATATTGACACCCAAAGTCAGCAAAGTTGAACCTCCTTGTTTGTTAGTCCAACTTTCCATCTTACCATTGCGGTCAAAAGCGATTACATATTGGAGATATTTAAACCCATGGTCAGTTCTTCCATTTTGCCGCGCATGGTTTCCGTGGAGGCATCATAGGCGGCTTTCATGGCTTCTAGAATAGACCCAGCCACAATCTCCAGATCTTGGGAGAGGAGAGAAGGGTCGATTTCAATACCCCGGGGTTCTTGGTTGCCACTGAGATAGACTGTCACCAAGCCATTTTCACTCTGGCCAGGAATTTCCATAGTTTCCAGTTCTTCTTGCAGAACTTTCGCCCCTTGTTGCACCTGTTGCGCTTTTTGGAAAGCTTCTTGTAGTTCTTTAATCTTACCGAGACCGAATCCGAATCCTTGTCCTTGTGCCATGATGTTTTTTTTGTTTAAGGGGTCACTCAAGGTTTTTATTGTACTGCTTAAGGTGAACCGGGGTCAACTTTTGGCCATCATGACAACGATGACTTTCTGACTGGGTTAAGGTTTGAGGGAACTTGTTCTCTCTTCATCCGTCACGGGATGGTCAGAAAGAGAAATCCAAAAAATTATCCCAACCACTCAGTCGATTACCCCACGCCATAATACAATTGTTGCTTTGACGAGGAGAATAGCAATTTTGAACGCCAAAAAAACGGGAATTTTCTTGACAATTGCCCTAAGTTGTGCTTTAGCGGGGAAAGCAGCGATCGCTAATACTTCCCCTTTGGAGGGGACTCGATGGAAACTAAGGGGTTGGACAGCCGGAAGTTTGGTGAAAGAAACGGAAATTACTGCCGCTTTCCAGAAAAATATCCTCAGTGGTTCGGCCGGATGCAACCAGTATAATACCGGCTATCAAGTCAATGATGGCACGCTCAAGGTTAACCAAGCGATCGCTACTACGAAAAAAGCTTGTCCGGAACCGCAGATGAAACAAGAAAATCAATATCTTGCTGCCTTGCAAGGAGTGGAACAATTCCAAGTGACAGCTAAAGGCGATTTACAATTATTTTATCGTAATCCCGAAGGTTTAGGAATACTCACTTTTACCCCCGCACCGACCACCACGCGCACGGAAAAGACAATTTATATCAATTCTAGGAAACAACCCTGTAGCCAAGGCACAACCAAAGACTGTTTACAGATGCGAGAAAAACCAGAGGAAAACTGGAGATTGTTCGCCAATAGTATCGAGGGATTTGATTATAAACCTGGATTTTTATATCAAATTAAAGTTAGCGTTGAAACCGTCTCCAATCCAGCTACTAATCAAAATTCGGAAACATGGAAGCTATTAGAAGTTATTAGCCAAACCCCAGAAAAAGAGACTCCGCGAGCTTGGTTTGATCGACCGTTAACTAATTGGAATAAAGCCAAGGCACCTATCCCCAAATCTCCCGTTAAAACCGTGATCGATAACCAGTGTCGTGAACAGGTTCGTCCGGCAATTACTGCCAATGATCAAGCGCTTAATAAAGCGGGATGGTTACTGTACGGGGCCGTGCAAACCTATGGTAAAACTAGCATTATTTCGGCCATGAGTGGAGTGGATGGAATGTGCCGACCGATGGGTTATCAAGACTTTGTTTTTGTCGATGGTAAATTCGCTGGCACTCTTTCCCCGCGACCGATGGATTCTCGCGCTGATGGGGCATCTCAGAGAATTGTTTTACAAAATAGCGATCGAATTATTGTGGTTTTTAATCGCTATAAAGACACGGATCCTCTCTGTTGTCCTTCCCAATTAAGTCGCGTTATTTATCAAATCGAAACAGTCAGCGGATTGCCAGTTGTTGTTCCCAAAGAAGCGGAAACAGAAGCTGTGAGAAACTAATTCAGTTATCAGTTATCAGTTATCAGTTATCAGTTATCAGTTATCAGTTATCGGTTATCAGTTATCAGTTATCAGTTATCAGTGAGATAGGGAAAAAAAGACTGGCAGCTAATAGCTTCTTTATTATATCTCCCGCAAAAGTGAGTTTTTAATCGCATTTTCCAGAAAAAGATCGCTTTTCTACTGCTAGGAAATAATCTATTTCTTTCTTCTTCTCCTGACTCGGAGAATACTGGCTCGGAGACTCCTCACTTAACGGAAGATTTTTGATTTATGCAGCAGGTTTAGTGATTAGGCACTGATACTAGATAAGTAGTTATAGAATTCTAATAACTCCTCATTAGTTAGCAGTAAACGGGACTTTTTGCCATAGGTAGAAATCAGGTATTCCCGACCTTTTTCCGTGGTCCAAGCTAATCGTTTCATCTGCACATCAATTTTAGTTTTAAGAACTGAATAATCGATTTCTTCGGGAATAACAGCAACTGGTTCCGGTTCTGGGGGTTCTTCTTCAGTTAAACTAGCTTCTTCTGGCAATTCTGTTAATAAGGAGTAATTATCGGTTTCCATTTCTAATAATAAAGGCTCTGGTTCTGGTAAAGGAATATCCTCAACTTGGGGTAATTCCGGTTCAATTTTAGCCGGGGGAATATCCTTAACTTGAGGTAATTCCGGTTCAATTTTAGCTGGGGGAATATCCTTAACTGGGGGTAATTCCGGTTCAATTTTGGCTTCAGGACGAGGTATTTCGGTGACTTTAGCCGTTTTGGTCGATTTTTTGGCACTAGGGACGGGTTTAGGTAAATCTTCCGGTAGAGAAATATTATTGGGGCTGATTTTTTCCACAGGCTGGAGATCGGGGGTGCTTTCAGCCTCTAAAAGCAGTAAAGCTCGTTCTCTGGCTCTATCTTCGGCTATTTCCACCGTATCTGCCGCAGCTAAACCTGTAACGACCGTTTTTCCCTCAATTTTCACGATCGCTTTCACAATATACTTGCCGTGATCGATTTGAACTAACTCGCTAATCAGGGCAACTTGGGGGTAACGTTGGCGTAACTTTTGCAACATGGTGACTTTTTCGAGTTCTTTTGTACTTATATGAGAATACTCTATCGTAATTATGGAAAAATGTAGCAAGTTCTTGCTAAGATTAAAGGTTAGATAAAATTTTCAGTCCTAGGATTAGCCTTCCCCACAGTAAGAAGATTCTACTAGGCTGAAGCTTCTGCCAGCAAGACTAGCGATCGCCGAAAAGTTTGTCGGTGTTCGCTATGGGCTTATACTAACGAAGGCTTCGATAATTCTCAGGGTAGGTTCGGGTGTTCGATGCTTGGTCAGTTTACCTTCACTGTCACCACCAGCGATCGCAATTACCCCGACAGAGATAATCTCTCGAGTCAATAGTTTAAATCAATCTTCCCATTATTAAGTATTTAAACTTAATTATTCACGATTCCGTCAGTGTCTTGTAAGTAAGGATTATTGTTAGATGGACTTCTCGATCGCCACACTCCTCTCTCATCTTAGTGATGATAAATTAGCTACGGGTAAACTTCTCGAAAAAAAACTAGGCTGCGAAGACGATCCCGAAAGCTGCGAAAAATTGCAAGTGATTCTCGATGCTTTGGAACGTCTGGGAATGGTTGTCAAAGAACGCGGGCGCTATCGTCGTGTGATCGAAGAAAATATCGTAGAAGCAAAGCTGCGCTGTTCCAGTAAAGAATTTTGCTTTGCTATCCAAGATATCGAAGATGCTGATGACATCTACGTCTCGAAAAATCATTTAAGTAACGCGTGGAATGGCGATCGGGTTTTAGTCAAAATCATCCGCGAGGGGACCCGTCGTCGTTCCCCAGAAGGAGAGGTGAGATTAATTCTGGAACGGGCTAATCCTTCGCTTCTAGCGCAAGTAAAACAGGAAAATGAGCAGTTTGTGGCGGTTCCCCTGGATGATCGCCTGAAATTTACCCTTAATCTCCTCGAAAATGGTCAAAACCTCCAAGAAAACATCGATCACCTCGTTCATGTTTCCGTCCTCCGTTATCCCCTAGGGGAAATGCCTCCCATCGGTAAAGTTACTCGTGTTCTCGGTTCCACGGCCGAGGCCGCTGCCGACACGGATATCGTCTCTTGTAAACACGATCTACCCCATAATTTTCCGCCAGAAGCCCTCGAAATTGCCGATAATTTAGCGGATTTCTTCGATAGTGGCGAAAAAGAACAACTGCGAGATTTAACCCAATTTTTCACCTTTACTATCGAAGACGACACATCCCTGGATTATCCTCCGATCATTGAAAATGCCTTTTCTTTAGAGAAAATCAACCAAAATCGCTGGCGAGTCGCCATTCATATCAGCGATGTAGCCCGTTACATTGAACGGGGCGGATTATTGGATAAAGTTGCCAAAAAACGGGGAAATGCCGTCTATTTAGGCGAAAAAGTGTTGCCATTAGTCCCGGCTGCCGTTATCAGTCGTTGTTCCCTGTCACCGCAAGAACAGCGCCCCGCTATTTCTATCCTCGTCACCCTCGATGACAAGGGCGATCTATTGGAGTACGAAATCACCCGCAGCCTCATCCAAGTGGATCAACATTTTACCTATCAACAGGTGCGCGATCTGCTCAGTGAAGAAGATAGCGCAGCTGCCCCCACCGATACGGTTGAAACCCTGAAAGATTTATTTTTCAGCGTTTGCCCCACCCTAAAATCCCAACGTCTGCAGCGGGGTAGTTTTGATATTCAATTAGACAAAATCTCCCCCTACAAAGACGAAGGACGGGGGGGGACTGTTCTCGCTTCTAATAATTTACCGGCCCGCTCTTTACTGACAGAAGTGGCAATTTTAGCCGGCAAAGTTGTCGCCGAACATTTACAGGCCTTAAAATTGCCCTGTATCTACTGCGGACAATCGGAACCGGATTGGGATGAATTAGAGGATTTACTCAAATTAGCCAATAATTTGGGGGCAGAATTAAATTTAACTGCCGAGGAGGAGATTAAACCCAATGACTATCAAAATCTTACCCGCACTTTTTCCGCTTCCTCATCGGTGAAAGTCCTCAATTATCTCCTGCAAGAAACTCTCAAATTAGTTAGATATAGCAGCCATCCTCTACCCCATTTTGGTTTGGCCTATCCTGGCAATTATACCCACTGTCTCTCACCCCTGCAAAGATATGCCGATCTTTGGGTACAACGGGTGTTAAAAATCCTATTAACAGAGGGGAAAGATCGCCGCAGCAAAATCGTCAAAGTCGGGGTTAATTTGGGCAGTAATAGCTGTCATGGACAGATTCATTGGAATATTCTACCAAGCCAAATTCAGGAGGAGTTAGAAGAAGAAAGCCACCTAATTGTTTCCCATCTCAATGATCGCTCAAAAATTGCTGAAGATGCGGAAAAAGACCTAGAAGGATTGAAAAAAGCCGAGAAAATGAAAGAAAGAATGGGCCAAGTTTTTCGCGGCTTAATTACCGGTGTACAATCCTATGGTTTCTTCGTGGAAATTTCCGATTTATTAGTGGAGGGGTTGGTCCATGTTTCTTCTCTCAAGGATGATTGGTACGAATATCGCGCCCGTCATAGCTGTTTGGTAGGACGGAAAAATCGCGTTGCCTATCGTCTCGGTGATGAGGTAGAAGTGGAAGTAAAAGATGTAGACTATTATCGTCAGCAAATTGATCTAGTTACGGTTAGCGGTGGCAGTTCAGCAAGTTATGACGACTTAGAAGAAGATTAATTATGAATCAACCAACCACCGAAAAAATCGGGAAAACCCGCTTTATTCTGCCCTTTTTATGCGGTATTTTTCTCTTTTTAACTGGCTGTGTCCGTTATGATGTGGGCATTAATTTTCCCCACCAACACCACGGGGAAATTATTCAACATATCACCCTCGGACAACGCTTAACCAGTCTCAGTCAAACCGAAGCCACTAAATGGTTAAATAGTATCGAACAGAGGGCAAAATTACTTAAGGGGAAAACCGCTCCTATTTCCGAACGAGAAATAATTGTCACTATTCCCTTTAGTAATAGTCAGGAATTAGAGGAAAAATTCAATCAATTTTTTGATCCTAGTTCTTCCTTTAAAATCAAAAATTCTGCCGATACCGATGATATAAAGTTACTGCAACTAGATTCAAAACTGGCAGTAACAGAACAAGATTGGTTCTTTTTGACCCAGAAAAACTTAAAACTAACTGTTGATCTGCGAGCTTTAGGTGTGCTTTCCGAACAGGGAAATATTATCGTTAGTCCCGGTTCTTTAGTCGATATCGACTTCGCTTTAAAGACTCCCTTTCCTGGTCAAAATATTGATGATGACTCAGGATTAAATCCCCCGGTAGAACAAGTTGATAATCAGTTAATTTGGCATTTAAAACCAGGAGAAATTAACACCATTGCGGCGGCTTTTTGGGTTCCTAACTATTTAGGTATCGGCACAATAGTTATTGTTTTAATAACAGGTTTTGCCTATTACTTGAAATATAAACGCTTGCCCGGTGTATCCCCATCGACTTAAATTGAGAGGACAACTATTGACCGGGATTTAATGATCAATGAGGGGAAAATTAGCCAACTCTAAAACTGATCTAAAAATTGGCCCGCAATAGGGAAAATCTTGGCTAGGATCAAATCATAGTCACAATTGAGACTAGACGGATTTCCCTTTTTTACTTTATTACTGGCAATTACAGTTATGGTTAGCAATATTCCCTTTTCTATCCCCGAACATAGCCTCGATCGAGATTGTACCACCCTCTCCCGTCACGTCCTGCAACAACTACAAAGCTTTTCCCCCGACGCACAGGATTTAAGCGCAATTATGAGTCGGATTGCCCTAGCGGGGAAATTAATTGCCCGTCGTCTCAGTAAAGCGGGATTAATGGCGGATGTGCTAGGTTTTACTGGAGAAACCAACGTCCAAGGGGAATCAGTCAAGAAAATGGACGTTTTTGCCAATGAAGTATTTATCTCGGTTTTTAAGCAAAGTGGTTTAGTTTGCCGTCTTGCTTCCGAGGAAATGGATAAACCCTATTATATCCCAGAAAACTGTCCCATCGGTCGCTATACCCTACTCTACGACCCGATCGATGGTTCTTCCAATGTGGATATTAATCTAAATGTGGGTTCGATTTTTGCCATCCGTCAACAGGAAGGCAATGATTTAGACGGAGAGGCGCGGGATTTACTGCAAAATGGTCGTAAACAAATCGCCGCCGGTTATATTCTCTACGGACCCTCGACTATTTTAGTTTACTCGATCGGTCGCGGTGTTCATGCCTTTGTCCTTGACCCCAGTTTAGGGGAATTTATCCTTGCCCAAGAGAATATTATTATCCCCGACCATGGCCCGATTTATAGTACCAATGAGGGCAATTTTTGGCAGTGGGATGAGGCAATTCGCGACTATACTCGTTATGTTCACCGTCATGATGGTTACACAGCCCGTTACAGTGGGGCATTAGTGGGAGATATCCATCGAATTTTAATGCAGGGAGGCGTTTTTCTCTATCCGGGTACTGTTAAAAATCCCCAGGGAAAATTGCGCTTAATTTATGAAACTGCCCCCCTTGCTTTTTTAATTGAACAGGCAGGAGGTAAAGCTAGTGATGGGGTGACAAATCTTTTAGATATCGTTCCCGATAAATTACACACCCGCACACCTTTAGTGATCGGTAGTGTCGAAGATGTCAAATTGGTGGAGTCTTTTATCGCTGATCGCCGTCATCGCGATCGAGTTTAACTTATAGTTTTATTTAGCGATTAGGAAGCCAGATATTTTCCCTATCTTCTAACTGTTTTACGGTTTTATACCTAGTCTATCAGCAGTCAGCATATCCCTCACCACTCTCCCCGATATGGAAATTCAACGGGTCATCTTAAATAACATCGGGCTATTTGAAAAGCTGGAAATTTCCTTGGCTCCTACAGAGCAAAACCCAAGCAACATTACCGTTTTTGTTGGTAATAACGGGGCTGGTAAAACTGCTATACTAAAAGCATTAGCAACTTCTCTTAGTTGGTTTACTGCTCGTTTACTTACAGAAAAAGGGAGTGGTAACCCTATTTCTGAAGATGCCATATTTAATACTGCTAATGCTGGCAGCATTGAAATCGAAGTCTGGGATTCCTCCAACTCATTAAACAATCCTGATCAAAGCGATATTGACCATTATTTCAGATGGATTCTTGCAAAAAGTAGAAAAGGACGTAAAGCCCAATATAATAGCAACCTTAATGACTGTACGCGCTTGGCCAATCGTTATCGTGATGCCCTCACCCATGATGACAAAACTAGCCTACCCCTAATTGCGTTTTATCCTGTCGAGCGTGTCGTACTCGATATTCCACTAAAAATTAGGACTAAGCATACCTTTTTGCAATTGGACGGTTATGATAACTCCTTAAGTCAGGGCGTTGACTTTCGCCGCTTTTTTGAATGGTTCCGAGAACGGGAAGATACCGAAAATGAATCAGGAGTTCCTGAAGACGTTCTCAACCAACTAAGACCAATAATGGCTGAAACCAATCAAGACTTATGGCAATGGTTAAACGAACGCAATGCCTCCGCTAAAGATCGGCAATTAACAGCAGTTCGCACCGCCATTGGCCGATTTATGCCCCATCTGGATAACCTTAGAGTCCGTCGTAAACCTCGTCTCTACATGGCAGTGGACAAAAATGGTGAAACCCTCAACCTAGCCCAACTTTCACAAGGCGAAAAATCCCTAATGGCTCTTGTGGGTGATATTGCCCGCCGTCTAGCTATGCTGAACCCTGCCTTAGAAAATCCTTTAGCAGGTGATGGTATCGTTTTGATTGATGAAGTCGATTTGCATCTACATCCCTCTTGGCAACGTCGCCTCTGCGAGCGCCTGACCGAAACTTTCCCAAATTGTCAGTTTGTGCTGACAACCCATTCACCTCTAGTGATCAGTGATTGTAAAAATGTTTTGATCTACACTTTAGCTAATGGCGAATTGCGACAGTTACCATCTCAATATGGGCAAGATGCTAATACTGTCTTATTAGATGTCATGAATACCAGCATTCGTAATGAGAAAATTGATACTGAATTGAACGATCTGCTAGATGCCATACAAGATTCAAAGCTAACCGAGGCTCAACAATTGCTGGCAGAATTAAGTGAGGAACTACCTGCCAATCATCTCGAATTGGTCAAAGCAAAACTACTGCTCCGTAAACAAGAATTGCGTCATGGGAACCATTAGTAAAGGGGCTGAACCTTATGCGAACCATTAGTAAAGGGGCTGAACCTTGTTGTTTAAAAGCTTGGAAAAGGAAGAACCCTCATGGGGCATACGATGATTTAGATAAAACAGAAGAAGGGAAAGTCGTTCGAGCAAAGATTCGAGACTATGCTCTTAATGAGCAGTTTTATCTTTGTGCCTATTGCTGCCAGCGAATCGAAAAAATTAATGCTTGCCATAATGAGCATATAGAAGCTCAAAAGCTAAATCCTAAACGTACGCTCGACTTTTCAAATATTGTTGCTAGTTGTAATACCCCTAATCAATGCGGTGATGCACATAAATCTCAACACCTACCCCTAACTCCCCTGATGACAGAATGTGAAACAGAACTACGATTCAAAATTAGTGGACGGGTAGAAGGATTGAGCGATCGGGCAGCTGACACGATTCGAGTTTTAAATTTGGGTGACCATGAAAAAAATAACCGTGCTTTGATCGAAACACGGAAGCAGTTGTCTAATGTTTTATTATGGGAAAATGGCATAAATCCAGATGACGGCTTAGAGGATGATGAAATATTAAATATATTAATCGATGACCTATCACAACCTCAGCAAGATCAAATGGAACCTTTCACTCCAGTAGTAATTAATATCTTGAGAAGTTGGCTCCAAGCTTAAGAGCAACCCTCTTGATAAATATGCTCTAAATTAAAACCTAAAACAGACAAATAACAACTGAAATGCAACGGACGGTTAAAAGAAGTAAGGCTCACCAGAATTCAAAAAAGCAATTTTAATAAAAAAAGCTTTTTGCTTTGTTAGATTCCAGACTATTTAAGGGTTTAGGCTGATTTAAACTACTAATTTGCTATAACCAGTCTAGGAGAGCCAGAAAAGTTCAGGGATGGGATTAAAAGAGTGATTGTAATTCTGGACTCTACTCAAAGAAAAATATCCCAGTCGTCGGGTTATTATTGCCAGCAAAAATATCAAAGATTTCCAAAACATTACTGATTGCGCTCTCTGGCAAGATATACATTATTAAAGCGAAACCGCTTGTTTTTATTTTTTTCAATAATAATTATAGATCCAAAACAATCTATTTGCCGCCCGAAAATTCCCCCCATAATCTTGAGATTTTTTTGATAAATAGGACTCGATCGAGGATAATTAGAAGAAATATTTTGACTCATAACCAAATCTAATCAAGAAGCCCAGTGACGATTCCCCTCCTAGAGTTGTTTGTATTCGCCACCGTTTTGTGCGGATTTTTAGGAACATTCCTGAAAAAAAACTTAATCATGAAGATTATCGCCATGGATGTCATGAGTACGGGCGTTATCGCCTACTATGTGGTGATTTCTTCCCGTGACGGTTTATTTACCCCTATCCTCAGTACAGTTAAACAGCAAGATTACGCCGATCCTGTACCCCAAGCAGTGATTTTAACAGCGATCGTCATCGGTTTTTCCATTCAGGCGTTAATGCTGGTGGGAGTGATGAAATTAGCCAAAGATAACCCCACCCTCGACAGCAGCGAGATAGAAAAAAATAACACACCATGAATACTTTAACGATCGCCTGGATAAGTTTACCCTTTTTGATCGGCTTTATCATTTATTTATTGCCGCGATTAGACAAATATCTGGCTCTCGCCGCCACTATTATCTCTCTCGCCTATTCTCTCCTTCTATTTAGCCAATCCTCTCCCATAATCCTCAACCTACTGGATAATTATGGCGTGAGACTGGTAGCCGATCAGTTAAGTGCCTATTTTATCCTCACTAATGCCCTGGTGACGATGGCAGTTATTTTTTATAACTGGGAAAGTAGCAAAACCGCCTTTTTTTACGCTCAAGCTATCATTCTCCACGGGAGTATTAACTCTGTCTTCGTCTGTGAGGATTTTATTAGCGTTTACGTTGCCCTAGAGGTAATTAGTATTGCCGCTTTTCTGATGATTGCCTATCCTCGCAGCGATCGCTCTCTCTGGGTTGCCCTGCGTTATCTGTTTATCAGCAATGTGGCGATGTTATTTTACCTAATCGGCGCAGTTTTAGTCTATAAAGCCAATAATTCCTTTGCTTTTGCCGGTTTAAAGGACGCACCTCCCGAAGCCTTGGCTTTAATCTTCATGGGATTATTAGTCAAAGGGGGAATCTTTGTCTCGGGATTATGGCTACCGATGACACACTCGGAATCGGAAACCTCCGTCTCGGCGCTGATGTCGGGGGTGGTGGTAAAAGCTGGCATTTTTCCCCTCCTGCGCTGTGCTTTAATCCTAGGGGATTTAGATGTCCTAATTCGGCTTTTCGGGGTGCTAACGGCGATTTTTGGCGTGTCATACGCAGTGTTTGAAAAGGATAGCAAGCGGATGTTAGCCTTCCATACTATTTCCCAGTTAGGTTTTATTTTAGCTGCCCCGGTAGTCAGTGGTTTTTATACCCTTACCCACGGTTTAGTTAAATCTTGCCTATTTCTGTTAGCGGGAGTTTTACCCAGTCGCAATTTTAAAGAATTACAGCAACAATCGATCCCTAATTCTCTCTGGATTGCCCTAGTGGTTGCTAGTTTTTCTATCTCTGGATTCCCCTTATTATCCGGTTTTGGGGCGAAAGCGTTAACGATGAAAAATTTAGTCCCCTGGCAAGAGATTATGATCAATCTTGTGGCGGTGGGGACGGCGATTTCCTTTGCTAAATTTATCTTTTTACCCCACGCAGGTGGCGAAAGTAAACAGAAGTTAACTATCGGTTTCTGGACAGCAATAATTCTGCTCCTTGCCGCCCTATTTTTATCCAATGCCGTCTATGTTGAAGCTTATAATCTACCCAATATTATCAAAGCTTTAGCCGTCATCGGTGCGGGGTGGTGGTTATATCTGGGAGTTTTCAAAAAGTTATCCCTAAAATTATCACGGGTCTGGGAACAGTTTGATAATCTCGTCGGTATGATGAGTATAATGTTAGTTCTATTGTTTTGGATGGTCTTAGCATGATCGGACATATAATTCTGCGTTTAACTATGTGGTTTTTGCTCACCGCTAATTTTACCCCCGCTAATATTATGATCGGGGTGGCTATTGCTTTTCTTTTGCCCCGTAATTTCGCCTCTAGCGAAACTTTAGGCGATTGGTTAAAGGTAATAATTAAAGTCTTTATGGCTATTCCCCAAGCTTATAAAGAAGCGTTTGAAATTATCTTTCGTCCCCACAAGGAAGAAGAAATTATTTTGGAGAGAATTTCGGTTAAACGTTCACCCAGACTGGCTTTTTGGGATATATTTCTCATTACCTTTACCCCGAAAACTATCGTCACCGAATACAAGGAAAATGAGGGGTATGAAGTTCATGTAATTAAACGGAGTTCCCAGGGATGAATATTGTTCTCAATATTATTCTCATTGCCATGATTGTCGCCCTATTAATTCCCCTTTATGAAGTGGCAAAAAATGATGATATTTGGCAAAAAATGGCCGCCTTTGCCAGTGCTTCCAGTAAATCATCAATTATTATTCTAGTGGTGTCAGTTCTGCGGGATGATTGGATGATTGGAGTGGTAGCAGTGATTATTCTCAGTGTCGGTAATGCCGGCTTTATGTTATTAGCACAAATTCTTAAACGACTGAACGAATCATGATTGACATTTTGAGTTATATCTGTATCGCTATCGGAGTTTTTTTCTGGTTTTGGGGAACGGCGCATCTTTTAGACAAGCGCTCGGTATTATATAAATTACATGGTCTATCTGTCGCTGATACCTTGGGTTCTATGGCGATTATTTTCGGGCTACTTTTGAAAGTTCCCCAAAATTGGCCTTTATTATTATTGGCAATAATTTCCCTAGCAATTTGGAACACCATGTTAGGCTACGTTTTAGCTTATACTTCTAGCGATCGAGAGTAAAATTAAAGATGAATGAAAGTTATCTCTATGTTATTGTTGCCCTCTTGCCTTTAACTGCGGCGATGGTGATGTTACAATCCAATCCCTACCAAGCTTTAGTAATTCGCGGGGTTTTAGGGGCAATAGCAGCCTTAGTTTATGCTTTATTAGGGGCAGCAGATGTGTCTTTAACCGAAGCTTTGATGGGAACCATGTTAGCTGTAACTCTCTACGCGGTGGCGATTCGTTCCTCTTTAGTGATGCGTTTAGGAGTAATTGCCGAGGAAACCGATACAGTTTTAGAACAGTTAAAAACTCAACTACAAACGGTTTTAAGTAAGCGTTTTATGCGTTTAGAATTGGTTGCCTACAGTGATAAACAAGCTTTGCAACAGGCACTTAGGGATAAAGATGTTCATGCCGTCTGTATCCGTCAAGACAATCCAGAAACTATCCCCTACGAAACCACAATTAGATTACCCTATCTCTACGATATTTTTAAAAATGAATTAACGGCAGCAAACACGATTTTAACCTGTATTGAAACCCGAAAATTAGAGGAGAAACACTAATGAAATGGATTTATACTCTAGCCGCTATTGCCTTCGCTGTCAAAATGGTAATTATTCCGAATACTGCTTCCCCTGTATTATCCTTAGAAATTGTTGAATCCCTGGTGCGCGACGGCGGTGTTCCTAATGCGGTTTCGGTGGTTATTTTTCGTAATCGTCTCTACGATACTATCTATGAAGTGGTTGTTTTTACCATTGCCATTATGGGGGCGAATTTTCTTTTAGCCACCGAAAACCCCGCCAGCAAAATCCATCAATTTACCGACCAACCTTCAATTATTTTAGCCCGTTTAGGGGCAACAATTACCGCTTTAGTGGGCATTGAATTAGCTATCCGCGGACATTTAAGTCCGGGGGGAGGTTTTGCCGCCGGAGTCGCCGGAGGTACAGCAATTGGTTTAATAGCAATTACCTCGTCTCCCGAATGGATGCAAGCAATTTATCGCCGTTGGCAAGCGGCAACATGGGAGAAAATTTCCGTCTTAGTTTTTATTGTTTTAGCCGCCATTACTCTCTCAGGATTTGAGTTACCCCACGGGGAATTAGGAGCGCTATTTAGTGGCGGCATTTTGCCGATACTAAATATTTTAGTCGCCGTTAAAGTAGCTTTAGGTTCCTGGGCAGTAATCCTCGTTTTTATCCGCTATCGCGGTTTATTGTGAAGCGTAGATAGACAAATAGAAATAAAGTTGCTTAAAAAGGCTTGACAAAATTCCTCAACTTGCCTTATACTTTCTAGTATAATGGGAATCCGTGCCTGCCTGCGAACAGCTATTTTTTTAAGGAATAAGGAGTCAGGGAAAATAAAGACTCCTTAGTTGAAGACAGTTTATTTATGGAATTGGTGCAGTAGGTCGCGAAACTCCGGAAAACTAATCTGATTATCGCGACTTGTATCGGCCTGCTGTAACATAGCTTCGATTTCCTTGTCTGTCACCCCCGGTTCGATCGCCTGAAGACAAGCTTTTAACTCCTCAAGGCTAATTTGTCCCGAACCATCACTATCGAATAGCTGGAATCTTTGCAATAAAATTTTTTCCTGTTGATCACGATCGCTGTCACTACTAAAAGATAGACGATCGAAGACCTGAAAAGCGCGGGCGATATTTTGCCATAATTGACGGGCCAGAGGACGATGGAGAATCGTTTCCTCCTCCTGACCGGTAACTCCGTACTGGCGACGCAAAGACTCGACAGTTTCCGTTTCCGCGGCCGGCAATTCCGTCAATAAATGCTCGATCGCCTCCCTGGAACTCTTACCGGTTAACACTTCCAGCAATTCCGATCCCACCTTGCGATCGGGGTCTTTTTTCCAAGTTACCAAGAGACTTTCTAACAAAGCATCGCGATAACTCTGCAAACGTAACCAATCCTCGCGACTATACTGCTTTTCCGGATCGAGAAGTTCGGCCGATTCCACACCCAACTCTGTTAGAATTGCCTGATGTTCCGCCTCGGTAATCGTCAACTCTAGGCCCATTTGTTGCAGGATTTCGAGGCTGTGGCCGAAGTCAGTATATCCCTCCTCCAAAGCCTCTTTTAACACGGCTTTATAGGCTTTTAAACGCTTCTGGTGGGTGAAATCCGGCAGTATCTTGGCCAATACATACACCTCATCCGCCTGCAAAGCTTCCAGCGATCGCCCATCGAGATATTTAGCCGTATCGAGACCCAGTTTACCCAACTGTTTACGCAATCTTCCCGCTAGTCCTTCCCGTTGGTAACGACCCGGATCCCTTGTCCAGGTGCGATATAACCATAAACTACTCAAAACCGCCAGTAAAATACTAGCGAAATAATGCCAAAATTTTGGCAAAAGATTAATAAAAGGACGACCACCGAAAATAAAGAAGAAATTGAAAATCAGAAAAGTTCCGACAGTAAAGACTCGATGACGGATAATTTCCGTAGTTAAAGGCGACTTTTTACGGATTCTATAGACTTTATAGGCATTTTCCACTTTTTTACCGAGAAAGTAACCCAAAAAAGTGCAGATTGCCAAAGTTAAGGGAACAGCTACCAACTTCGGAATCGCAATTGCCTGACCAGCAAGATAAAAACCCGGTTTAAAGAGGGATTCTAGTTGATTTTCGTCGTGCGCCCAAGCTCCAGAGAAATAATAGTCCCAATTGCCAGCATAAAGGTAATAATAGATAAAATAGCCAAAAACTAAGCCAAAATAACCGTAATAAAGCCATTGACGATCGCTGTTAGTAATCCCATCCCAATAGGACCTTTCCGCATCGATATCGATACAGGGACTTTGACAGGCAACACAGGCACTTTGTTCGCTACCATCTTCATGGACAATGCGACACATGGATTGAGTAATCCCACCGCGACTGTCTTCGTGAGCGGTACTATTTAGTAAACCCCTCGGTTCACCGTAAATCTTTTGAACTGGACTCATGGGACAGAAATAGTTACACCAAGATTTGCCCCCATACCAATAACCCACAAAGATCGCCGCTAGAATAGTCAAGATTAAAAAGCTACCCAGTACTAAGCGATCGGAATTATAAAAGAGAATACGTCCGCATAAACCCAAAAATAACAGACTAAATTGTAGATAGAGATAATTCCGGGCTAACCAAGAGTTTTTCGGCACTTTATAGATTTCAGAGCGGACTTTTCCCGATTTATCGGTCTGTTTTTTCTGACGCTGTTTACCCAAAGCGCGTGGTATTTGAGAAAGAAAGGATAAAGGACAGATCCGCCGCCAGAGTTCGTGACCAAATACTAATAAGATAAAAATGCCACTAGGAACCACTATTCCCCAAAAAATCGGCGCACCTAACTGATAGGAGGATTGGGATAGGCAAACTCCCTGGACTTTAATGCACACATCGGGATCAACTCTCAGGGGACTAGAGAGATTGTTAGGATCGGTTAAATTTGCCGAAATAGGGTCAAAAAACAGAGAAAATATCAGAATTAACCAAGCGATGGTCACAACCCATCGCAGATAGTGCATCGAGCGTTCGGGAATTTGTGCAAACATAGATCTAGTCGCTTTGTAGATTAATATCCAAGTTTTCAATCGATCATTCGGGAATTTTTGTAAACATCCCAGTGGGCGAAAATGCAGTAGACCAATAACACCGGGCAACAAAGTCAGGCCCCCCGCGTCTATGATGGTACTAGCACGAGTTTCGATCTCGTCAGCAATGGGACTAATCTTACCTTTTTCTACCCCCCGAGGAAATTCCCCTTCAGGCGGCAGGATGCGGCCTTGACAAATTAACAGTGATCCGGTAGATGTAGGAAAATTGTCTTAAAATATTGTTTACGGTGCTACTAAGTAAGTAGTTATAATTAAATATAATATAAGATAGATTTTGCCTTTGATCCGCCCTTAATAAGGGGGGTGTCTGACAATTTTTAACACCTACCTACTTATCACTAAACTAGAAAATTAAAGAGCGCATTAGCTTAATCCTTCTCAAAAGTTAAAATTCTATGGCTGAAAGCTTGAACCATAAATCCGAAAAACCCTCTCCTCCTCCCGTCCCCCAAGAAAACCCTTGGCTAGAAGCAGTTAAAACCATTGTCACGGCTGGAATTTTGGCTTTTGGCATCCGCACTTTTGTGGCCGAGGCCCGTTATATTCCCTCTTCTTCCATGGAACCCACTCTCCAGATTAACGATCGCCTAATTATCGAGAAAGTTAGCTATCATTTTCATAAGCCAGAACGGGGTGATATCGTGGTTTTTAGTCCGACAGCCGCTCTGAAAGCTCAAAATTTTCACGATGCTTTTATTAAACGGGTGATTGGACTGCCGGGGGATAAGGTGGAAGTCAAAAACGGTCTAGTTTACGTCAACGGTAAAGTTTTAGCGGAAAAATATATCGCCGAAGAACCTAATTATGCTTTCGGACCGGTGACAGTTCCCCCCGATCAATATCTGGTTTTGGGCGATAATCGCAATAATAGTTATGATTCCCACGCTTGGGGCTTCGTTCCCCGGGAAAACTTAATCGGTCGCGCCGTGGTGCGTTTTTGGCCCTTTGAGCGTCTGGGAGGACTTGACAACCCCGACGCTGCCACAAATCAGAATTAATGTCAAGAAAATAAATATGAAAATTCCCCCTAAAACTAGGGGGATTCGGCCATCTATTTAGGGTCTGCTGAAAAAGTTTTTCCTAGGGGCAGGGTGTAGGGTGTAGGGTGTGGGGTGTGGGGTTTTACCGATTTTGAGGGGGTCAATTACCTAATTTTCAGGGAAAAAGTAGCTGAATTTCCCCCTGATCACTCCCATATCTGGTACTTTTGGATTTCAAAAAAGGCTAAAAGTCTTATCCAGCAAGGTTTTTAGATTTATTCAGCAGACCCTATTTGAACATATTACTCACGGAATTGTCCTCATGGATGCGCCATATTGCCTCACCCAGAATCGGGGCAACCGGCAAGACTTTCAGTGGCGGGAAAAAATGTTCTTGCGGCACGGGAATCGTGTTAGTAACGATCACTTCCTCGACTATGCCACTGGATAAACGCTCGATCGCAGGACCGGAAAAAACCGGATGGGTGGCACAAGCATAAACCTGTCGCGCCCCCTTGGCTTTCAGTAACCGCGCCCCTTCGGCGATCGTACCGGCCGTATCGATCATATCATCGACTAAAACCGCCGTTTTATCCTTAACATCGCCGATCAAGTTCATCACTTCCGCCACATTATGGGTTTGCCTGCGTTTATCAATAATTGCTAGGGGCGCATCATTGAGTTTTTTGGCAAAAGCCCGCGCCCTAGCCACCCCACCCACATCGGGAGAAACCACGACGATATCCGGTAATTGTTTACTGAGAAGATAGTCCACCACCACTGGGGAACCGTAAACGTGATCGAAGGGAATATCGAAATAACCTTGAATTTGGGCCGAATGCAAATCCATGGCCAGCACGCGACTTGCCCCCGCTTCCGTGATCAGATTAGCCACCAGTTTAGCGGCGATCGATTCCCGGCCGGCGGTTTTGCGATCGGCGCGAGCATAACCATAATAGGGAATTACGGCGGTAATTTGTCGGGCAGAAGCACGACGACAGGCATCAATCATGATCAACAATTCCATCAAATGATCGTTGACGGGATTGCAACAGGGTTGAATTAAATAGACATCACAGCCCCGGATCGATTCCTGAATCTGGATGTACAATTCACCATCGGCGAAACGTTTACGAATCATCGGACCCACATCCATACCCAGATAACGGGCCACCTCTTGGGCAAGAGATACATTAGCGGATCCCGAAAAGAGACGAAGACGATTGCTGTCCGACGCGGCGGGAAACATCGGATGTCGCATCAAAGTAGCAGAATAGCTCACAGCAGATTCTTTACCCTCAAACTCAAGGCACTTTTTTCTATCATCTCAGTTTTGTTGAAAATCTGAGTGGATTTCTTTGTTAGATCTCAATCATAACCAATTACCGATCATCTTCGAGCCATTGCTGCCCCTTTTAGCGGCAATGGCCATGGCAAAATTGCCGCCGGATTTTGTCAAAACCGATTAACGTTTGGCTAACTTTTTCACCGGTAATTTACGCAGACGGATCGATTTCGGGGTAATTTCCACCAACTCATCTGGTCCGATGTATTCGAGGGCGCGTTCGAGACTCATATCCACGGGGGATTGTAACTGAACCAATTCATCCCCAGTGGCGGAACGATGGTTGGTTAACTGTTTAGTTTTGCAGATATTGATCTCCACGTCTTGGGGCCGGTTGCTTTCGCCGATAATCATGTTTTTATACACTTTTGTCCCCGGAGTAATAAAGAATACCCCCCGGTCCTCGGCGTTTTTGAGGGCGTAGAAAGTGGCGACTCCTTCCTCAAAGGCAGTAATCACGCCATTATAACGGGTGGCTAATTCCCCAGAGAAAGGACGATATTCGAGGAAACTATGGTTCATAATCCCCTCACCGCGACTCAGACGGATAAATTCGCCCCGGAAACCGATTAAACCCCGGGCCGGAATCACGAATTCCAATTGAGTACGGCCATTGCTGCCCGTCTGCATATCCTGCATTTCCCCTTTCCGTTGGCCGAGACGTTCGATACTGGAACCCACCGCTTCTTCGGGTACATCTAAAACGAGGTATTCGTAGGGTTCGCAGGGTTGACCGTTAATTTCCCGATAGATAACTTGCGGCTGCGATACTTGGAATTCGTAGCCTTCCCGACGCATGGTTTCGATGAGAATGCCTAAATGCAGTTCCCCCCGTCCCGAAACCAGGAATTTCTCGGCAGAATCACTTTCTTCCACCCGCAGGGCGACGTTAGTTTCTAATTCTCGCATTAGACGATCGCGAATTTGCCGCGAGGTGACAAAAGTGCCTTCCTGACCGGCAAAGGGAGAATCGTTCACCGAGAAGGTCATTTGTAGGGTCGGTTCATCGACTTTAATTAGGGGTAAAGCTTGCGGGTCATCGGCTAAAGTTACCGTTTCCCCGATGTTAGCGTCGGCAAAACCAGCCACAGCAACGATATTACCGGCGCTGGCCTCGTTTAGTTCCACCCGTTTGAGGCCTTCAAAACCAAGAAGTTTTGTTATTTTACCCTTGACAACCGCGCCCGTATCCTTTACTAAAGCCGCCTGTTGACCAGCTTTAATTACGCCGTTATGGATGCGGCCGATAACGATGCGTCCTAAGTATTCCGAGTAATCGAGGGTGGTTACTTGCAGCTGTAGGGGTTTGTTAACGTCCCCGGCCGGTGGTGGAACGTGGTGTAAAATCGCCTCAAACAGGGGCTGCATATCTTTGTCTTCGTCTTCGAGGCTTTCTTTGGCGAATCCTTGCATCCCGGAAGCGAACAGAGTAGTAAAATCACATTGGTCGTCATCGGCGCCCAGTTCCACAAACAGATCGAAAACTTTGTCCACGGCTAGGTTAGGATCTACGTTAGGGCGATCGATTTTATTGACCACGACAATCGGTCTTAATCCCTTTTCTAGGGCTTTTTTCAGCACAAAACGGGTTTGGGGCATCGGCCCCTCGTTGGCATCGACAATCAGAATACAACCGTCCACCATGCCTAAAACCCGTTCCACTTCGCCACCAAAGTCGGCGTGACCGGGAGTATCGACGATGTTAATCAGGGTGTCTTGGTAACGAACGGCGGTATTTTTGGCCAGAATGGTGATACCGCGTTCTCTTTCGAGGTCATTGGAATCCATGACGCAGGTGGGTACATCTTCCCCTTCTCGAAAGATTCCCGACTGTTTGAGGAGTGCATCGACGAGGGTGGTTTTCCCGTGGTCAACGTGAGCAATGATAGCAACGTTACGGATAGGCAGAGACATAAAATATTGAAGTAGTCTTAGGTTTATTTTTACGAGTAAACATTTCTTAACATTCTAGCTTAGACTGACCAGCACCGTTAGCAAATCTTTATTTTTCCTTGGTTTCCCATCAGCAAGCTCTACTGATTACTGTTGACAGACTCCCCAAACCCTATGCAAGCAACCCACCCTCGCAGGAGTCGAGACGGTAGAAAAGACGACTGGAGGCAGGGGGTAGGGGTAAATTAAAGCTAGAGTGAAAATCCTCTTGAACTTTGTAGGTTAAGCGGGGGGAAACTTGGCGAACAATTTGCGTCAACAGTTTATCACCGGTTTTTTGGAGAATTGAACGGGGAATCTTATAAATAAACTTGGGAAACTTAACCATAACATCCATCTGTAGTTCCCAGGTGATTTGGGTGATAACCGCCGGAATATCCCGTCCCTGTTGCCGAAAAATTGCCTCAATTTCCCGACTAGGAGAAGATAGCGGCATTTCCTCTAGTTTCATAATTGCCTGATAATCCACTAGATAGCCCAAAAACGGTTGATCGGGAATGGGGACACTGCGAGTATGATAGACTCCATTGACGGGCAGCTCCAGAACCACAGCGATTTTCGGCTCCACTTCATAGCCAAAAGCACCATATTTACCGATGGTGATAATATAACCATTGTCACCGAAGGGCAGAGTTTTCATCGGTTCGGCACAACGACAAAACCAACCTTCGTGAGCGCGGAGATAATCGGCAACCGTGTCCTGATTGCTATACATATCCATGGCTCCGGCAAAATGGGTTTGAAAACCGAGAAATTGATTGTCTTCTTTGACTTCTACAGATTCGAGAGCTAGGGAGTTAATGGGGGGACGCTGCATGACTTATAAACCTGGAAAATGATACTGTTAGAAAAAGTTGGCGATTAACCACCAAAGGATCGGGGAAATTTGTAGAATCGAGATTAGTGTAACGTATTGTTAAAAACTATTTGGTCAAGAAGCGATGAAAGCATTTGTAGCAGGAGCCACAGGGGAAACGGGACGGCGAATCGTTGCCCAATTAGTCGAACGTCAGATTCCCGTGCGCGCTTTGGTGAGAAACCGCGAGAAAGCGGCGGAGATTTTGCCAGCAGGGGTGGAAATCGTCGTCGGAGATGTCCAACAGGCCGATAAGTTAGAGGCACTAATCGCTGATTGTAGCGTTTTGCTATGCGCCACGGGAGCCAGACCGAGTTTTAATCCCACGGAACCTTTGTTAGTGGACTACTTGGGAACTAAAAATCTCATCGATGCCGCCAAAAAGAAAGGAATCGAACATTTTGTTCTGGTTACTTCCCTCTGTGTATCGAACTTTTTCCACCCCCTCAATCTCTTTTGGTTAATTTTATTCTGGAAAAAACAAGCGGAAGCCTATTTAATCAATAGTGGCTTAACCTACACGATCGTGCGACCCGGAGGCCTTAAAAATGAGGATAATCTTAATGCCATTAAAATGTCATCCGCCGATACCCTGTCTGAGGGCAATATTCCCCGCACGAAAGTGGCTTCCGTTTGCGTAGAATCCCTATTTTATCCAGCCGCTAACAATAAAATTCTCGAAATTGTTGCTCCCTCAGACGCACCCAATCTCGATTGGCCGCAATTGTTTCAAAGTGTCACCTAAGGGGATTACTCATCAGCTTTTGACGCATCGGTTCTGGGGCAATTGCAGGTCCTATCGACTCACCCCTGACTCGCCCTGCTGCCAGCCTGAAAGCTTCTCGCTTTTCTTGTGTATTGTCAAGACGTTTACTTATCGCAAATTTGAGTTGAAAACCCCGTCCTTTTAAGACGGCTTTGTGCTAAAGTGACTATAGGTTGCCGACCGTGAGAACGTGAGGAAACAGGTTAAACGTCCTACTCCGTGATCTCAAAATTTCTAACAGTCAATGGTGTTCAATTAAGTCCAAACTGTCAGAACGCAAAACAATTAAATACTGTGGGACACACAGAAATTTACGCTTGGGGAGTAGTCTATAGGAGTGCTTGCCTTATAGGTGTAGTCGGACTAGACATGAAACTGTAAGACCAAAATTAGCTTTGCTGGTAGAGGCAGGATTCAGCCCAAGAATCTCCGCACTTTTAAGGCGGAGAGTGTCAAAATAACTTTAAAAAGATTTTCGGGATCATCGGTAGCCATATGGCAAAAATTGAAACGAGAACAGAACCCATGGTTTTAAACATGGGACCCCATCACCCGTCAATGCACGGAGTTTTGCGCTTAATCGTCACCCTTGACGGGGAAGACGTGATTGACTGTGAACCCGTAATCGGTTATCTTCATCGGGGCATGGAAAAAATTGCCGAAAATCGCACTAATGTCATGTACGTTCCCTACGTTAGTCGTTGGGATTACGCCGCAGGGATGTTTAACGAGGCGATTACGGTCAATGCTCCCGAAAAATTAGCCGATATCGCCGTTCCCAAACGAGCGCAATATATCCGGGTGATTATGTTGGAACTCAACCGCATCGCTAACCATTTACTCTGGTTAGGCCCCTTTATGGCGGATGTGGGCGCACAAACTCCCTTTTTCTACATTTTCCGGGAACGGGAGATGATTTATGACCTCTGGGAAGCTGCCACGGGAATGCGGTTAATTAATAATAATTATTTCCGTATTGGTGGCGTGGCGGTGGATTTACCCTACGGATGGGTGGATAAGTGCGAGGATTTCTGTGACTATTTTGACCCCAAAGTGGACGAATACGAGAAATTAATCACTAATAACCCGATTTTCCGCCGTCGTATTGAAGGGATAGGCTGCATTACCAGAGAGGAAGCGATTAACTGGGGTTTATCCGGTCCGATGTTACGCGCTTCCGGGGTGAAATGGGATTTAAGAAAAGTTGACCATTACGAGTGTTACGACGATTTTGACTGGGAAGTGCATTGGGAAACCGCCGGCGATTGTTTTGCTCGTTATCTGGTGCGGATTCGGGAAATGCGCGAATCGGTGAAAATTATCCGGCAAGCACTGAAAGGTTTACCCGGTGGTCCCTACGAAAATCTGGAAGCAAAACGGATGGCAGAAGGGAAAAAATCAGCTTGGAATGATTTTGACTATCAATATATCGCCAAAAAAGTCGCCCCCACTTTTAAGATTCCTAAAGGTGAACATTATGTGCGCTTGGAAAGTGGTAAAGGGGAATTAGGTATCTTTATCGTCGGTAATGATGATGTTTTCCCTTGGCGTTGGAAAATTCGGGCCGCCGATTTTAATAATCTTCAAATTCTGCCCCATATCCTCAAAGGGGTAAAAGTTGCCGATATTATGGCGATTTTAGGCAGTATTGATATTATTATGGGGTCAGTTGATCGCTAAATCTCTTTCAGGGTGGGTTATCTTATTAACTCACCCTCGTTTTGGCCTAGTCTTATGAAAAAAGCACATCGGCCTTTATTTCAGGTAATGCGCTTAAGTAGGGAGGCACAATTATTTGTAGGATGGGTTAGCGGTAGCGTAACCCATGCAGGAGTTGGGTTTCATGCTTCAACCCAACCTACGTTCATCTGATATTTAATTCCACCTGAACCTCAGGGATAAGGGGAAGAATCTTGCTTTCGGGAATCTTTAACTCTCCCACCTGAACACCCAAACTAGCCAAGGCAGTTAAAGTGGTGATGATGCGGCAAATCACGTCAATGTCCGCTTTATGTTTTTGCCAGAAATTCATAGATTTTGCTCCTTTCGCCTTAGGGCTTGTTTTTTGAGGACAAGTTGATTAAAATGCTTTCAGCAAATGCTGGCAAAAGGGGATCAAAAAGTGGATCAGATGGTAGGTTGACGTTTGACGAGATTTATGTTAAGGTCCGGCGAAATCAGATTATGGGATGAAGATGTAGAAACCCTTCGTAAGGCTAAAGATGCTTATAAGGGAAACTATTCTTGTGCTTCGGAGAAAACAGAGCAAATATTAATAGAAGCAAGTCGATGGTTACTTGAGGCATTTCTCGAAGAATACCGTAGTCGAACAGAAACTTCCAGTTATACCATTCCATTAAATGTTTTGAAAGCTTGGATGAGAGAATCTCAGCCACAATCTGGACCAACTAAAGAGGTTTTAAAACCAAAGGGTAAGAAATTGTACTTACAAAATAAATCTAAGTTTCAAGGATTTGAAAATGAGAAGAAAAGAGCGTACATTAATCAAAATAAAATAAATACAACCAGAATTGAAGATATTAATGATAATTCAATTCATTTAACCTTTTATGAGGATATAAACCATTTATTAAATGAGTCTATTTTAAAGGTAATTGGCATATCTGGACCTAGTTTGCTGTTTTGTACTCAAAAAGACTATAAAAAACCAAAAATACAAACAAAAGGAAGACCCTCTAGACAGTCTTATATTGTTCAAGCTTATTGCGAAGTATTAGGCCTAGATTTTGAAAGCTTAGAATGTTGTCAACTTCATCATCAAAACCCAAAAGATCAACGAACAAATAATGAAAAGATTTATCGTGTTTTGACAAAATTTAATTATACTAATCTAGTAAATTTTACCAGTTCAATAGCTGCTAAACCTTTACGAGAAGGCAGTATTTATATTCCCCCTTGTCCTCATCAATATCGTGTTTTGTGTTTGCGTCGTTTAGAAAAAGAAATCTTGATCACTAATAATTTGCCCGTTAAACCCATTGTTTTTAAGTTTCAAGGAGATGGTCAAGAAGAATGGGATAGCTATAGTCTTTGTGAACATTTTTTCAATAATTCTGGAGGAATTAAAAATTTAAAAGCTAATAATTTTTGTTTGATTTTTGAAGGAATTGATTGTGCCGACTTTTCCCGTTTAAAAGACATTGATTCATTTTGGCAAAACTTAATTACCAACGCTCGTAAAATACAAAATAGTCCCATTAAAGGCTTTTTATTAATGATTTGGTTAGATTATGGAGAAGGGAATGATTGGAGAGATAAGGACAGATTATCAGAATTAAGTCCTATTCACCGCTTACAGATTGACTCTTGCTTTGAACAACGGTCTTTTCAGGAAATTATTCCTACTTTTGCTCAACAACTTCAGTTAGGTTGTGACTTACAGGATGAAACCACAGACTTATTTAAATCTACCTTGCAGGAATTATGGCAAAATAGCAATGAAGGCAAGATAGAAGACACACTGAAAGCTTTTTATCAACAATTTCAAGGACAATTATCGAGGGAAAATAGATGGATAAACTATCCTTAACTTACACGGGAAAAATTCAACCTAAATCGGGACTTTATTATGAACCGATTCAACAGAAAATTTATCCCTATGACGCAGGTGATGAGTTAATAGAAGTTGTTAACTTGGCTATTGAATTGGGAATGCCTTTGTTACTAGAAGGTGAACCGGGATGTGGCAAAAGTCGTCTAGCTCATGCGTTAGTTTATGAATTTAATTATCCCCGTGAAAATAATCCTATAAAATATTATGAGTGGATAGTTCAATCTACAAGTAAAGCAGAAGATAGTCTCTATCAATATGATTATATTGGCCGTTTACAAGCTGCTCAAATTAGCGGAATTTTAAGCCAAAAAGAAATAGAAGAATCTTCTTCTGAGCAAAAAAATCCAGCTACTTCAAAGGATTGGGTTGATTTACAACCCTTGGGTAAAGCATTTAAACAAAGTCAAGATAAGCAAGAACAATCGGTAGTATTAATTGATGAAATAGATAAAGCAGATCGAGATTTTCCTAATGATTTACTTTTAGCCATTGAATCTCGTCGTTTTTTCATTAAAGAAACAGGAGAACCAATTCAAGCAAATGATCAAGCTTTTCCTCTGATTATTATTACCAGTAATCAAGAAAAAAACTTACCCAATGCTTTTCTGAGACGTTGCATTTATCACTATATTGAGCTACCCAACCAAGAAAGATTAAGAAAAATATTAACCGAACGGTTTACCGACGCTGAAAAAGACGTTATCATCAAAGCAGTGGACCGTTTTCAGGAAGTGAGAACATCACAAGACGAGACTAAATCTGAAGGAGAAAAAAAAGTTAGCACCAGTGAATTAATAGCCTGGTTTAAATCGTTGCTCAAGTACAAACCTGAAGAAATTATCGCCAAATTAAAAGAGGACAAATTACCCCACGCTAGTGTTTTACTAAAAAGCCGTACTGATTTACAAGATTATGGAACAAGAGGTTAAAAAAGCCAATGACATCCCCCCTACTTGACCTATTTTATCAACTCAGAGACGAAGAAGGATTTCTGCTGTCTATTGAACAATATTATCGGGTGGAAAATTACCTGATTCAAAAACTCGCCAATGATTCTGATATTGCTATTCAAGAAAATCCCAACTTAGAGAATCCTAAAATTAAACTTCTTTGTCAAGCTTTATGGGTTAAATCCCCGAAAGAAAAAGAAAAATTTGATCAGGCCTGGACAGAGATGCTACAATTCCAACCAGAAATAAATATAGAAATAGCCAAAAAAACACCTATTCGTCATCCAGAAGAATCGATTAGCAAAATCATAAACCCGATGGATGATAGGGAATCTCACTCATTAGAAATTACCCCTCCGGGGGATACACCAATAGCACCGGAGAATTCATTTCCACAAATTGCCACAGCTATTGAAAAGCGAAAAAAAATCACATCTCTAGATAATCCTGATTATTATCCTATTGGCATCGCTAAGTTACAAGAAAGTTGGCAGCAACTGCGTCCATTACCCCTAGAAAGTCCTCGACAAACTTGGGATCTAAAAGCCACGGTGATGGCAACGGCTAAACGAGGTTTTTTTGATCAAATAATTTACCAAAAGAAACAACTTTATCGCCGAGAAATTATAATTTTTATTGATTGTTCTGACTCGATGATTCCCTTTGCAGGATTTGGGCGAATAATGAAGCAAACTTGGGCAAATGTTCCCCATTTTTACTTTGATAATCTGATTAGAGACGAGGTTTTACGACAAGAAAACGGTTGGGAAAGTCAATCTTTAACCAAAGTTCTCTCTAACTATTCTCCGGAAGTAACCAGTTGTCTAATTCTTAGTGATGCGGGTGCCGCTAGAAAACGTTATGTAGAAGAGCGCTTGAGCGCAACAGAAACCCTTATCCGACGATTTAGCCGAAGATTTAGCCGAGTCGCATGGTTAAACCCCTTACCCTATCATCGATGGTATGGGACAACTGCGATCGATATTGCTGATTTAGCTGAAGATATACCCAATTTTTCCATGTTTGAACTAACCACAGAGGATTGGGAAAACTTGATAACATGGCTAAAAGAAGAAGCTATCCCACCCCGTCATTTATTTAATCCTAATCAATTTCAACAAGGGGATAATTGGGATGAGGATGAAGATTTTTTTAGCGCAGAAAGCCGTTTAAGATTATTTGAAAAAGAAAACAAACCAAACACCAGAGAACTAGCGAAACGAGCGGCATTTCCCCTTAGTTTATCCCCTAATTTACTTTATTATCTGCGTCAACATCAAGATAAAAATAATCAAGCTCCCTGGTATGCGATCGCTGATATTTTACTCTCCAGTTTAGTCCGCAAAATAGATCGAGAACTCTATGAAATGTCTCCCGATGTTCGTAAACTACTATTAGAAAAATTAACCCCAGAGGAACTCAAATCTCTGGCCTATCAGTTACAAACCTATATTCAGGAACAAATCGGTGATCATTGCTCAAAATCGGTTTATTGGCAAAATCAACAATGGTTAGCTCTTGCCTACCTAAAACCTAGTCAAGCGGTCAATGAAATCAGACAGGTACTAGCAGAAGCTATCAAAAATAATAACCGAGTGCGTCTTGTGAGATTGACAGCTTTATTAGAAAATATATCCGCTGCTTTAGCCGATTATGAACCCTTGTTATTGCTTAATAAACCGATTGCCGCCTATTCTAGAGGGGATTTAAACCACGTTGGCAATGTCCTTCAACTTTCCCCAGAAGACGAAGGAACCCGACAAAAACGTTTAATAGACGAAGTAGCCGCTATTGTTCCCTACGATGAAAACCTTTTCCTTTTTACCGCAGAAACGGTACTGGTTAATGAAACAGGCCAAGTTATCAAGAGAAAACCTGTTAAAGCCTATTTTTACGATGAAAACCTTCCAGAAGTTGGCAACCAGAAAAAAGCTCAAAACTATATCCGCATGATGTATATTCCCCAAGGAGAATTCTGGATGGGAACGGAAGATGAGGAAATTGAAAGACTGGTTAAAAAATATGGTTGGGAAGGATATAGAAGTGAAAGACCACAACACCTGGTCAAAGTCCCCGCTTTCTACATGAGTCAAACCCCGATTACCCAAGCTCAGTGGAGAGCGATTGCCTCTCGCACGGATTTAAAAGTAAAACGAGATCTTGACCCTGATCCCTCCCGCTTTAAAGATCCCCCCAAACCCCCCTTAAAAAGGGGGGCTTCCGATTCCCCCCCTTTTGAAGGGGGGGCTAGGGGGGGATCGCCCACGCGCTGGGATAGACCCGTCGAACGAGTCAACTGGTACGATGCCGTCGAATTTTGTGCAAGATTATCGAAACTAACGGTTCGGGAATACCGACTACCGAGTGAGGCAGAATGGGAGTACGCCTGTAGAGCGGGGACAAAAACACCCTTTCATTTTGGGGAAACGATAACGGCAGATTTAGCTAACTATCGAGCTACTGAAACCTATGCCGATGAACCTACAGGAGAATATCGACAACAAACGACTCCCGTGGGACAGTTCCCCCCAAACGCTTTTGGGTTGTACGATATGCACGGCAATGTCTGGGAATGGTGCGCCGATACCTGGCACGATAATTATAAGGATGCACCGAGGAATGGAAGTGCTTGGACAAAAAATGGGGATGATAATCGTTCTCAAATACGGGGCGGTTCTTGGTTCAGCATTCCCTATTACTGCCGTTCCGCTTTCCGCCGCCACAACGACCGCCGCTACTTCGTCATCGACGGCTTCGACCTCGGTTTTCGGGTGGTGTGCGGTGCTGGGAGGACCCTGTAACCCTTTTTCTCTTTTTTTCCCTTTTTACCCTCATTCCCTTTTCCGGAATTTTTTGGGGCAAGCTATAGAACAAGTGTATTAGTTTAGGGGTTAATTATCTAGGGTTTGCTGAAAAAGTAGGGTTAGGGATAGGTTATGCCCGAATGCTTCGCCCCTACAGGACGCGATCGCCGCTCAAGATGCAGGGTTAGGGATAGGTTATACTAAATCCGGTTATTAAAAACCGATTATTTATTACCTCTTTTCCCTTTTGCCTCTTGCTTTTTGCCTGTCCTTATAAGTAGCATATACTCAACGGATTTAGTATTAAACTTCCGAAGTAACCGTGAGCGGCGATGCTGTAATCTATCTTCGTGCTTTTTTTTGTGTTAACGGGTTCTTTAAATCCTTTTATAGCAGTTTTCATCAGAATGAGGCATGGGCAAGGGGCTTAAGCCCCTTGTTGGCAAAACTTGTCGATACCTCAGTAACGTGAAAAGCGCTATATAAACCCCTATTATTCGAGTTCTTGAGGTTCAATAACCAACTTAATTCCCTGAATAATTAATTTGATTTTTTCCTGAGAAAGTCTTCCGATAGACTCCGTTAAAAGACGCTTATCAACCGTGAAAACCTGTGAAACATTAACAACACTGGATTCAGGTAAATTCCCTTCACCCTCATTCAATAAAACATTACCAATAGCTTTTGCTCGTCTCAAATTGGTTGTTAATGGACACA
>NZ_JAPZSO010000141.1:0-8028 GCF_027531715.1 Microcystis sp. LE19-8.1F
CCTCCTACTAGCATGATAGCTTGACGGATAGGATCGAAAGCAAAAAGCACTCGCCAAGGTTGTCCTTGATGCTGTACTCGCAATTCTTTAAGGTTGGGGTAACGACTGCCTTGAAGAGTGTCAACATAAGGTCGTCCTAACAAGGGTCCTTTTTGTTTAAGTAGCCCAATATAAGCCAAGATTGAATCTTGTACAGTTTCTTCTTGTTCGTATAGCCAATCTCGAAAGGCTTCATCAAAGATAATATTCCATTCCATCTTTTTTTGTCCTAATTTTTACTCATTTCTTGGCGAATCATGCTGATTAGTTTTTGAGCTTGTTGATAACCTGCTTCATTCCCTTGTTGACGATATAATTCTGAGGCTTTTTCGGCATCAGCAAGGGCTTTTGGAAACTCTCTTGTCAGGGCATAAACAACCCCCCGATTGACGTAAGCCAAAGCATCATTAGGATTAATGTCAATGGCTTTGTTGTAGTCAGAGAGGGCTAAATCGTATTTCTGCAAGTCAGAGTAAAGAACCCCCCGATTGTAGTAAGCCATAGCATCATTAGGATTAATGTCAATGGCTTTGCTGTAGTCAGAGAGGGCTAAATCGTATTTCTGCAAGTCTTTGTAAAGATTCCCCCGATTGTAGTAAGCGTTAGCATCATTAGGATTAATGTCAATAGCTTTGCTGAAGTCAGAGAGGGCTAAATCGTATTTCTGCAAGTCAATGTAAAGAATCCCCCGATTGTAGTAAGCCTCAGCAACATTAGGATTAATGTCAATGGCTTTGTTGTAGTCAGAGAGGGCTAATTCGTATTTCTGCTGGTTATGGTAAAGAAGCCCCCGATTGTTGTAAGCCATAGCATCATTAGGATTAATGTCAATGGCTTTGTTGTAGTCAGAGAGGGCTAATTCGTATTTCTGCAAGTCTTTGTAAAGAATCCCCCGATTGTTGTAAGCCTTAGCATAATTAGGATTAATGTCAATGGCTTTGTTGTAGTCAGAGAGGGCTAATTCGTATTTCTGCAAGTCAGAGTAAAGAAGCCCCCGATTGAGGTACCAAGCAGCACGGGGAGCGAGATTAATTGCCTGATTAATCGCCGCTAATCCTTCATCATAGCGTTTTAATTGATATAATACTGCCAATTTCTCGTTATAGGAATTGGGGTTATTGGGAACCAGAGAAATCGCCTGATTAATCACCGTTAATGCTTGCTCATAATTTTCTAAATAGCGATAAACAACACTTTGCTTTTGTAAAATACTACTGTGAAACTTCTTTAAATTTTCCCGTTTAGGTAAGGTATTAATCGCTTGTTGCAAAGCTTCTATAGCTGGTTGATGTTCGCGTAATTCAAATAACGCTAATCCCTTACCATACCAGGCTAAATAGACATTATCGGGGTCATTTTGCTTAATCGCTTCATCAAAGGCTTTAATTGCTTCCTGATCCCTTGCTAACCGCCATAATTGTCCCCCCCTTTGTATCCAAATATCCGCCTTCGCATTGGTATTAGGGACAATAACACCAGTAATCGCTTGAATAATTTCTTGTTGTTGTTGCGGACTAACTTGGGGTTGAGCAGTGGTTAATAATTGCGGTTTTACCTTCAATCTTTCTTGCAATCCGATAAAAGTGCTAATAGGAATCCCTAAACTATACCCTAACTGAATTTCCGTTACCCCTGCTGTTTCCGAACTTCCATGAATCCCTATTACTCTCCCCTGAGAGTCTAAGACTGCACCGCCACTCATGCCCCCAAATGTGATGCTGGTATAAACTAATTCATAGCCTTCGGTTAAAGAAGCAACACTTTGTAATGTTCCCCCTTGTTTATTCCTTAAAGGACTTTGGCGGGTTTGTAGTAATCCCCGTTCTTTCTCGTCAATTGTACCGCCACTAAACAACCATTTCGAGGGATTTTGTCCAATTTTGGCGAAGCCTGCGGCAAAAACAAAATCATCGGTATTTGGGTTATAATTCGCTATTTCCGCAACGGGATAATTGTCCTGGCTTTCAAACTGAAAAACTGCTAAATCTACCCCTTCCTGCCGAATGATGGTGCTTTTCTCGATTTTTCGAGTTTTGCCGTCCCTGGTGACGACGGTGTAGGTGAAATTGACACAGGTTTTCTCCTCGGCGATTTTTTCGCAGAGGACGTGAGCGGCGGTTAAAACTGTGTAAATATTCCCTTCTTTAGCGATAATTACGCCACTTCCATTGGCTGTACTGCTACTATCAATCCGGACGGTGAAACCCTTGGCTTTTGTTTCTAATTCGGCGATATAGTCAGTAGGGGCGGTGGTTTCTATATCGGGGTTCACCTGCGGTAGGGGTAGGTTATAGGCGCTGAGGATTTCGGGACGGATGTAGGTTAATAGGGTATGAAGGGGAATGCCCCAGTTAACCGCTCTCATCTGTTGGATTTCTGCGTCTGTGGGTTTTGTGCCGTCCTCGTAGGTGTAGTTAGAGAGAATCGGATGGGCCGATCGCCCGTTAATGCCGATTAACTCATCCTCGAAAAAGATACCACCGCCACTCATTCCCTGCACGATATCGCCACTATAACCGACGCTGTAGCCCTCCCGGAGGGGTCGATCGCTTGTTTGTTCAATTTTCCCGTTATCGGTGGTGTACTGCCCCGTTTCTGCGGAATAACCGGTTACAGTGATATCTAGTTCCGCTTCCAGGTGAATGGCGCTAATTTTAGCGATCGCATAATCCCGGGTATCGCTAAACTCCAGTAGGGCCAGATCCTTATCTTCCAAAAGGGAATTCGGCGCGATCGAGGCTGTGCGGGTTTGGCCGTCGTGGGTTTGGATCTGTAGGGTGGTCGCGCCGCGGGTAACGTGAGCGTTGGTCAAAACGAGGTATATACTGCCTTTTTTCCCGATAATGATTCCCGATCCCCGATTTATCTCGCTAGTAATCTTAACAGTGACTTGACGGATCGATCGCTCGATCTGCGCGTTTGGGCTGTCTTCCGCCACGATCGCCGGAGCAGAGAAAGGGGATAGCGCTTTAACCGGTACGACGGGCAGAAGTAGGAGGCTTAGGAGTAGGGGAAAGGGTTTCAACATGGTTATTATGGGGAAATTCGGGGTAAAACAGCGAAAATTCTAGCGGGTGGGAACGCAATTATTTTGCGGGCCAGCCGATCTCGTACCACAGGGCGCGTCGCGATCGGCGAGTGGTGCTTTGGCGAAAAACTCCGTCATCGAGATATAGGTTTTATCTCCGGAACTCTGGAGGAGCATATCCGAGCTTTTCCCCTCTAGGATGTCCATGAGTTGTTGCAAGACCAGATCGGGGTTATCGTGGGGTTTGAGGGTAAAAAGTTGGCTATTGCCGTCGCAGGGATCGCCGGATCGTGAAACGCTGCAGATGATCGGGTATCCCTTCGCCCGGCCGGTGGTAAGGTAGTTAAAACGCCCTTGATTATATGCTTTCTGGAAATTTTGCGTGACTTCCTGGCAACGAACCGGGGAACGTTTGGAGAAATATTCCGATTTCCAGCCGATAATCCGCACATTGCCGTTCCTTTCGGGAATCCAAGCGAGGGTGGCGGGGATTTTCTCTCCCGATGCGCGATCGAACACCTCTTTACAGAAGAAGGTGACGCGATTCGGGGTGGTCGATTGGCTGAAACCGGGGGCGATACCACCGAGGAGGACAGTGGCGAGGAGGCCGACGCAAGCGAGACGGTGGGAAATATATCTAGAGTTCATAGGGATAGTTCCTCAGAAAATAGGGATTAGAATCGTGATTAGGGTCAAAATGGGTTATTTAAGGGTTAGCGGCGGCGTTGAGGGTGTAGCGACCCGATTCACCCCCTTCGCGAGAGGTAGCCACTAGGATATAAACTCCATCGGCGGGTAATTCGGTTACAAGTCGAGCGTTAAAATCCCCGGGGGCGCGATCGACGCGCTGGTCACTACGGGCGACCTGTGGGTATTTTGTCCCCTCGGAAGATTGGAGAACGCGATAGAGGACAAGATAGGGAGCGATCTCGTTGCTGTTCATATCCAGAACGATTTTCTGTCCGGCACGACCCTCGAACCCGTAATATTGCTCGTTTTGGTCTTTGGTCAAGTTGCCTTGAACGGTCTGACCGTTAAGAGGGAGGGCGAGTAACTGTATCCGATCGTCCTGTCCTAATGTTGAGACGGTGGAGACATCGCCTGTTTTAACTGCGGTGAGGAAAGCTTGCAGGCGATCGAGGGAAACGGCGAAATTAATGCCGCTCTGGGTAAGGCCGATCGGGTTTCCCGCACCGTCGTAAACGTAACTCCCGATATCGCCTGCGACGTTAACCCCCACCACTTCCCCCCGTGAATTCAAAAGCGGCCCGCCGGAATTGCCTTTGTTGATATTAGCGTTGTGTTGCACAATGCCTTTTTCGGGGTCGAGACGGCTGATAATGCCCTGGGTGAGGGTATTTTGATAGTCTTCTTCTAGGGGTGTACCGATGACGAAAACGCTTTCGCCGACCTTGGCGGAGTTCGGACGGGCGAGGGGAAGATAGGGCAGGTTTTGGCGGTTATAAATCCGCAGGACGGCCAGATCCACGCCATTTTTAGCGAAGCCGATCACGTCTGCCGAGGCCTGCTGTCCGTTGGAAAATTTCACCGTCACCACCCGGGGGCCGTCCGCAACAACGTGGGCGTTGGTAATGATGATACCGTCGGGACTGACGAGAAAGCCGCTACCGTGGCCGCTGCCATTTTTGACGGTGACGACGGCGGGGCTGGCTTTCTGATAGACTCTAGAAGCGGTCTGCTCCTGGGCGAGGAGGGGTGGAACGTTTTCCATCAGGAAGCCTCCTGGTTGAACCAGTAGGCCAGTGGTGGCCAGTAGCACCGATAGGGTGAAAGTAATTGGTTTCATCGGGTTGGCTCCTCTTTAGTCGAGGGATACTTGCAAGGATGTTATCGTTGGTTTTTTTCCAATTATGCGATCAAGTTTTAAGTCCTCAGGTTGCTTTTTTCACAAAAGTTTAGAGGGGGAGAGCGATCGCTCTCCCTTGCAACTTATACCATTTTTCTTTATTCTTGGCAGGTATCTTACCCCCCCTTGCCCCCCCGACGTCGGGGGGGTTGGGGGTGAGGGCGATTAACCATCTCTGCCATTACTTATGAAAAATGGTATTACGCACCTATCTGCCGTAGTGCTTCTATGGCGCTGTTGTACATTTCTGTGTTTCCCTGCTGGCGAAATAATTCGGCGGCCGTTGTTAGATCGGCGATCGCATTTTGTCTCTGGTTAAATGCGAGATGGACGTATCCGCGGAAATGGTAAGCGTAGGCAGCGCGGGGGTTTAGTCGGATCGCGGTGTTCAGGTCTTGAAACGCCGGCCGCCATTGTTCGCGAATCGTGTAAATCATGCCCCGACTGAGGTAAGCTTCGCTATAGTCCGGATCGAGTTCGATCGCTCTGGTGAATTGAGCGAGGGCGAGATCATATTTTTCCTGTTGGATGTAGTCAATTCCCCGGTTAAAGTGGGCGATCGCTTCTTTGTAGTTCGCTTGAGTGATCAGGGTTTCGGCTGGTTGTCGGCCTTCTAGGGCGATGACGGGGCGAACAGTGGCGAGGGTGGAGAGGCCGATTAGGCTGACGGTGGTGAGAAGGGCGAAGGATTTCATGGGTAGTTCCTCGGTGAGGATGATTTGAGCTTCTACCTAATTCATCGGTTGCTTTTTTGGGAATATGCAGGATAGGGCGATCAATTTTTTTTCCTTTCGGGTACAAAAGGAAAAAGCGCGGCAATCGGCATCGCTTTGTTATCATTTAGTGAAAAATACTTGTTTTTTTTGATGCAATATGGTAAGCAAATCCCCGACGATTACTGATGCGGAATTAATTCGCCTCAGTTGTCAGAACCCGGAATTACGCTTTGAACGCAATGCAGATGGAACCTTAGTCACTATGGCACCGATCGGAAGTATTTCAGCGAATCGAGAACTGAAAGCCGGCGCTCGCCTGCTCTACTGGGTCGAACAGAACGGGTTAGGAGAGGTATTTAGTTCTAGCGGCGGTTTTAAACTGGCCAATAGCGCGGTACGCTCTCCCGATGTGGCTTTCGTGGCGAGAGAACGTTTACCGTCCGGTTGGCAGGAAAGGGAGGATGAATTTCTCGATCTCGCGCCGGATTTCGTGATCGAGATCCGTTCTAAAACCGATAGTTTATCCAAGTTAAAGCGGAAAATGGAGGAGTATCGGGAGAACGGGGTGAAGTTAGGATGGTTGATCGATCGCCACAATAAACAGGCTTTCGTCTACCGTCAGGACGGGACGATTACCTGTTATCCCGAGAACGCGATTTTAAGCGGGGAAGATGTGGTTCCGGGGTTCACCCTAGCGCTAGAAATCTTGCTGTAAGATCGATCGCTTTTTTCGGGGTGAGATTCAAAATCGATCGAGTATCTAGACCGCGCCTAATTGCCGTAGGAATTGCAGGGCTTTTTCGCGTGCTGGCGCGTTCCCTTGCTGGCGGAACAGTTCGGCGGCTTGTCGGAAATCCTCGATCGCTTTTTCCTTGTCTAGCCGATAGACGTAAGGAACCCCAACAATAGACCCAAGGAAACCCAACAAAAAGGAAACCCAACAATACACCCAAGGAAACCCAACAAAAAGATTCAGACGGATTTAGATTTTGGGTGTTGGGTTTCGCTCCGATGACCCAACCTAGGAAAGGATGCGATCGCTTTTCGTTCTCTAAAACAGTGATCGCACCAAGATGACAAGCACTGTAGCATAACCCACCGAATATTATAAAATTGATGGTGCGTTACATTTCATGCTTGGCGAAATCCGGCAAAATAAGCTTTAACCTCATGCCAGAAATTTTCAGACTGGAAGGCTATGTTTTCTTTTTCTATGCCAATGAAGGCAATGAACCCATGCACGTTCACGTTCGACGGGGCGGCGGATATGCTAAATTTTGGCTAGAGCCGCTAGAATTGGATTATGCTAAAGGTCTAAAAACCAAAGAAATTGTTCGGGCTGAAGTTATCATTACAGAAAATATAGAAATAATACGGAGGAAATGGCACGATGTATTTGGTACATGAAAGCATAGTAAAAGCTCAAAAAGTTTGGGTTGAAGATAAATGGATTTGTATTCGTTTAGAAGACGATAGAGAAATTCGTTTTCCTGCTTATAAAAATAAACGCTTATCAAAAGCAACCTTTGAACAATTAGCAGAGGTTGAGTTAATTTGTGATGGCACGGGATTACATTGGGAAACCTTAGATGAGGATTTGTCCATCATTGGCATTTTAGAAGGAAGATTGGGTGCTTAAATGTTAAATGCTTAAAAAAAATCGGCTCTACCGAACCTAGTAATCATAGCAATTATCGTCGATTGGGTTGACGTAAGGAAACCCAACAAAAAGATTCAGACAGATTTAGGTGTTGGGTGTTGGGTTTCGCTTTTCCTGAGAATTGAGAGGTTTTCTTGAACATATTTATTCCCTCAAACCAACCTAAAAACTACGGGCGCTCACTACTTAATTTAATCACTTGTTGCTCAGGAAATTTAAGGGTAAGTTCCCATTCTCCCCCTAATTCCCTCATCATACGGGTTAAATTTTCTAGGGTAAGATGTTGTTTTAAATCATCCGATTTTGCTGAGAAACAGGGCTGTTCACTTTCGCTTTCCGTGATTTCTTCAGAAGAAAGTCCTAGGCGTTGAAGAAGTTCATCAATGATTTGCATTTCTTGTAAAAGCTCTTGGGTTTTAGCTTCAATTTTTGCCCTTCTTTCAGAGGGCAGTTTATCCATTTCTTCATCAAAGGTAATCATAGATTTTGCTCCGTTAATGTTTTTAAATAGGCTTCAAATCTTTTTTCAGCGATGGGAATGTTTTTTTCATACCATCTTTTATCGCCAGTTTTATTTCCTCCTACTAGCATGATAGCTTGACGGATAGGATCGAAAGCAAAAAGCACTCGCCAAGGTTGTCCTTGATGCTGTACTCGCAATTCTTTAAGGTTGGGGTAACGACTGCCTTGAAGAGTGTCAACATAAGGTCGTCCTAAC
>NZ_JAPZSO010000100.1:0-1700 GCF_027531715.1 Microcystis sp. LE19-8.1F
GCACCATGCCATCCTAGATGGGGTTGAAGGGCTTGCTTTAAGGCGCTATACTGATTCATAGGGTTTTCGAGATTAGTGCTATTTCTCATAAAACCCTACTCCCGCCTACTTTTCAAGCTTTTTGTCCTGTACTTAGCACCAGAAGATGTGGTTGCTCTAGCTGAAGTTATCTCCATCCCAATTACAGTAAGAATTAATCCCTTAGATAACAATACTTCTGACGAGATAGAAACTGCCCTAGATTCTGGAGCTAAGATTATTATGCTACCGATGGCAAAAGTTCCCAGTGAGGTAGATAAATTTATTTCTCTAGTCAATGGAAGAGCTAAAACCCTAGTCCAAATTGAGACTCACACATTAGTAGAACATTGCCATGAGCTTAGAGATCTAGGTTGGGACTATAGTTATATTGGACTGAATGATTTAATGATTTCACGCCAAAAAACTCTATTTGGGATTTACTGGCAGATGGTACAGTTGAACAAATTTTTCAAATTTTAAACAATCGTATCGTTGGATTCGGTGGAGTAACGAGAATTAGTGGCGGCAACCCTATACCCTTCCTCGAACTTCTGCATGAGATGGCGCGGCTCAATTGCGGTTTAAGTGTTTTGAGGCGTACTTTTAAAAACGAAATGAGTGGCCGGAATCTTCAGGCGGAGATCCAAGCGATTCGAGCTGCTTGGGTAGCGGCGCGTCTTCGCAGTCGGGAAGCAGTTTTAGCAGATCATCTCACATTTTTAAAGCGACTGGGAGCAAATTAGAATTATGATATGGCTTATAGATCAAAACGCTAAGGCTATAGACGTAGCTGTTATTATCCCTTTATTCAACGGCTCTCAATGGATTCGACAAACACTCGAGTCAGTATTTTCCCAGTCTCAACCACCGAGAGAAATAGTAGTGGTTGACGATGGTTCTGAGGACGAATCCCTAGAGATTGTCAAGTCTTTTTCAGGTATCACTTTATTACGAAATCCTGACAAGGGTTCTCATTGCGCCCGCAATTTTGGATTCAAACATACCAATGCGCCTCTAGTAGCATTTCTCGATCAGGATGACATCTGGCATCGAGATCACCTGCGCCTTATGAGTACGATCCTAGAGCAATTTCCCCAATCTGCTGCTTGTGTAGCCAATTGCGCCCATTTTTATGAAAATAGCCTAAATTTTCCCTCTCCAGTCCTTAATTCTCAGTTTTTTGCTCCTTGGGACTTTTTCCCTACCAATTCTGTCGCCACTCCCTCAGCCATTGTGATTCGACGCGAAGCACTCGATTCCATCAATGGCTGGCCAACACAGTTTACGGGAACTGCTGTAGATTACTATACTTGGTTAAGGTTAAGTGTTAATCAATCTCTGATAAGAAACCATTGTATTACGGTTGGATATCGTCGCCATAATAATTCTCAGGGGACGAAGTTAAGATTACAAAACCTTGAAAAATTAATAGATAATCACATAAACACTTTAGCAGATGCTCTTCGTTATCGGGTTTCTGTCTATCCCCAAGATGCTGTATTACTGGAAAATAGATTGAAATCATTAACTAATATCTCGGATCTAAGTACAGGACAAAAAATGTAAGGACTGGAGAAAAAGAGAAAAGTTAGGTAATGAAGGATTGAGAATAAGATGACGAAGGTGGTCTAAACCTAGCCGAAAGAGGCTTTTTGCTCGGCGACCATGTTTCTTGATAG
>NZ_JAPZSO010000039.1:0-43507 GCF_027531715.1 Microcystis sp. LE19-8.1F
TGGCTTGTAAACAGGCCTGATAGAATGATGGTAACATATTGAAATTTTGGGTGGTTGTCTCAACCACTCTATTTCTTTTGGGTTCATTTGGCTAGAGTCTTTATCTTGATTACCTTTGAACCCCTTTGTCACCCCTTGAGATTATGAGTAGAACCCTTCTTAATATTGTGATAAAAAAACCAAGGAGGACAAGGAAGGATCGAGGGAGTGGTAGGGGGATAGTAAGAAAATCACTACCAAGATTGTTTACCAGATCTTGCCTTGATATTCACATTGAAAACCTTCATGCTGCCAAGTTTCTAAATCAACGGAATTTAAGGGAATAACTTGCCCACAGGGGGGAGAGATTAATTGTCCCACAAAAGCCCAAATTATACTTCTAGTCACATCTAACCCAGTTTTTAGCTTTGATTCGTGATTACCCGGGATACCAATTTCTCGGACTGCATCGAGTTCTACTGCTATACCGTGGGATTGCAAGTGAATTTCTGCTAACCATTTAGCCCGGGGTAAATGAGTAGTAGAGGTGACAACTTTGACTTTATGTACTCGCCATTGTTTTAAAATTGGCACAGCAAAGAAAAAATTGTCGAAGGTAGAATCGGCACAGTTTTCTAACCAGACATTAGTTTTTGGTGCTTTTGCCCGTTCAAATAGTAAGAAAATACAGGGGTCTTGCGAGCCCTGGGAAATCAAAATCGGTATATTGGGGTATTGCTGGGCTAGATTGGCTACATAAATTTCTCGACGAATGCTGCCCCCCAACAGTAAGATGGCATCAACGGGTTTTTGTTGATTAATTGGCCAGCGGATGGCTAAATTAATCGCCAAATTAAGGATAATAAACCCAAAAACCAGAATCAGAGTTAGTTTTAACCATCTTTGCCCATGCCGGTGTTTACGGGCAACATTTTTCAGTTTTTTCGCCATTGTTAGAGACGATGTAACAATTGTGCTTTGATAATTTTTTCTGCGGGGTTGAGTTTCACCAATTGTGAACCTGTGCCGTCTTTACCCGTAACCGTCACAGTTTCTACCTCTAAGGGTAGTTTTCGCTTCTGATTGGTACTTAATAACACTATACTCCCCGCCCGCGCCGCTACCATGGCCGCCAAACTATCCTGTTTGTTGACGAATTGTAAAGCAGGTGAACCAAGATCGCCTAATTGTGATAGCCGTAAATTCTCGATCGCCAGTCTTTTCGCGTAACCCAATCCCGAAATCAGCAGCAGATTTTCCCGATGAGGGAGAGAAACACAGCCGGCTAGATGTTCCCCGTAGCGCAATCGCAAAATTGCCAAACCTTGGGCAGATTTACCCATCATTGGCAATAATTCCTCGCGCACGGGATAACGCAACACCCGACCGCTACTGGTGGCGATCGCTAAGTCCAGGCCCTCGTGAGTAAAAATAGCAGCATATAGGCGATCGTCTTCTTTCAATTTCATCAGGGACAAACCCCGACTACCAACCCCCTCTAATTCATCGATGGGAAGCCGCTTTATTCGCCCCTGTTGACTCAGTAAAAGCAATTCTTGATTTTTTTGAGGTTCTGTCAAGAAAAATTGATTTAACACGGCTTCTGACTCTTTTTGGGCGGTTTTGGTCAGCAGACTGGAGATTAACACTGGTTGATTCGCTTGCGGGGGGACTTCCCGGGTAGCAATCGGGTAAGCTTTGGCATTATCGAGGATAACTAGGAAATTTTCCCGTTTTTCGATCGCCTGTTGATAGATAATTAAACCCCGGTCCGGCGCTCGCTCTTCCGGTGTCGTCCAACTAATTTTATCTTCGGCATCAAGCAATAGAATCGCATTTTCTGGGGGTTCTTGGGGCGTAAATAGGCTTAAACTTGGTGCATTCTCACTCTCAGACTTTTTCTTAACTTTATTCTCCTGTTTTTTAACTTCTGCCTTCAAAGAGGGTGTGGGGTGTGGGGTGTGGGGTGTGGGGTGTGGGGTGTGGGGTGTGGGGTGTGGGGTGTGGGGTGTGGGGTGTGGGGTGTGGGGTGTGGGGAAGGAAACCTCTTTCATCTGTGGGGGTGAAAATTTTTTCATCGGGACTGTCTCCTGTTTTTTAACCACAGAATCCTGTTTCTTCCCTGCTGTCTCCTGTCTCCTGTCCCCCGACTTCCCAGGGCGAATTTTTGTCCGTCTGCTATCGGCGAATTTTTTCTTTAAAGAGCGCAATTCTTTTTTCAGAGACTTGAGAAACTCCTGACGGTTATGGAGGAGAGTTTCCAGCTGTTGAATTTTTGTTTGTAATTCCGTCGCTTCCGTCTCTAACTTTTGTCTTTCCAAACCAGTTAAACGACGCAGAGGCATAGCCAAGATAGAATCAGCTTGAGGGTCACTAATGCCCAATTCTGCCTGAAAACGATACTTAGCCGTCGTCCCATCGGGGGCATTTTTGAGAATATCCACCACTCGATCGATATTCTGCAAAGCTAATAATAAACCCTCGACTAGGTGTAAGCGATCGCTGGCCTGTTGCAACTCATCGCCATACTGACGGGTGAGAGTTGTTTCTCGAAAGCGCAAGAATTCCTGTAAAACTTGTTTTAAAGATAACTGTCGGGGTTGATTATCGACCAAAGCGAGGATAATCGCCCCGAAATTAGTCTGTAGGGCTGTTTGTTGGTATAAAGCCGCCAAAACCTGCTGCGGTTGACTTTCCCGCTTTAATTCAATCACCACCCGAATGCCTTCGCGATTGCTTTCATCGCGGATATCGGCAATTCCCTCCAATTTCCCTAAATTGACTAATTCGGCGATTTTTTCAATCCATGCCGCCTTATTCACCTGAAAAGGCAACTCAGTAACCACAATTGCCGTCCTTTCCCTTCGGCGCTTGCCCTCAATGATAATTGTTTCAGTTTTTGCCACTCCGCGCACGGGAATAATCCCCCTACCAGTGCGATAAGCCTCGCGAATGCCGGTATCATCTAAAATCTCGCCTCCCGTGGGAAAATCGGGACCGGGGATAATTTCTACTAACTTTTCCTCGCTTAAATCGGGATTATCAATCAAAGCGATTAAACCTTCCACCACTTCCCCTAAATTATGGGGGGGAATATTAGTCGCCATTCCCACCGCAATACCAGAACAACCATTAAGAATCAGTATCGGTAACTGAGCGGGTAAAACAACCGGTTCCTGTTGAGAATTATCAAAATTACTGCTAAAATTAACGATAGCTTCGCTAATTCCCCCTAAAACCGCCTGATCACCGATGCCAGCCAAACGGGTTTCTGTGTAACGCATGGCCGCTGGGGGGTCGTTATCGATCGAACCAAAGTTACCATGGCCCGATAAAAGTGGGTAACGACTGGAAAAATCCTGTACCATACGAACCAGTGCTTCGTACACTGACTGATCGCCGTGGGGATGATATTTACCCAAGACATCCCCCACCACCCGCGCACATTTGCGAAAAGGGCGATCGGGAGTTAAACCCAGTTCGTGCATAGCGTATAATATGCGACGATGGACTGGTTTTAAGCCATCCCGTACATCCGGCAACGCTCGCCCCACGATCACACTCATGGCATATTCTAGATAGGAGCGTTCCATCTCTTGGTGTAAGGCCGTGGGTATAATTTGACCACTAGCTAAGAAATCCAGTTGTTTGGCCATGAGTCTCTCGTTTTCAATCTGTCTAGCTGTGAATCATAAGGCATTTTGCCCGTTTTGACCTTGTTTATCCCTGAGCATCCCTATGACGACTGTTTTGATTGTAGAAGACGACCCGATTAATTTTCGCGTTTTTGCCAAAATTTTGACCAAACGAGGTGGTCTAGAGGTTAAAGGGACCGAAGATGTGGAAGAAGTGCTTCGTATTGCCAGGGACAAGAAAGCGGACGTGATTTTAATGGATGTCTCCCTCTCCCATAGTGTCTATGAAGGGAAAGCGGTGGATGGCATTAAAATCAGCCAAATACTCAAATCTAACCCCGAAACCGCCGATTTACCCGTTATTCTCATCACTGCTCACGCTATGGAGGGCGATCGAGAGAATTTTCTTAAGCAGAGTCGGGCCGATGGTTATATTTCTAAACCGGTGATTGATCACCAAGCTTTTGTTAATCAAATTTTGGCGATCATCGCTCAGGGGTCGGTATAAGCTTTGAGTCTTCTTTTGTTAGTATATCAGTATTGATATAGACCAGTCGCTTTGAGTTTACCCCCAACAGCTATCTTAGCTAAGACGCATCTTAAACGCCTATCCTTAGATTAGCTGAATCTCCCCCCCCCTTTGTGCCCCCCCGAGAACCTTTTTGCCGCCAACCCTACTTCATCCTCCACTCTGCCATAGATAGCGTAGGCTCGCTCGAGGGACCAGGCCCACATCTGATCGCCTAGGGAAAAATGCCACCATTCCCCCTTATGTCGGCTAAATCCCGCCTCCTCCATCACTTTAGCTAATAAAACTCGTTTTTGATGATAACTCTGTTCTCGTGGGCTTTTTGCGGCGATATAATGGTCGGGATGCGATCGCTCACTGATCTCATCGATTTCTCCTCCCATCTGGATGGCTTGTCCCTTCTCATCCACTAGGGTAATATCGATCGCCGCTCCGGTACTATGGGGAGGCGGGGTGGCGGCATTATCGCTGGGAATTGCCCAAATAGTGTAAACTTCTGTTAAAATCGCTTGACTTTCTGCCTCCGATAGTTTCTCTTTGGCTAACCCTCTTGTGTCTAGGAGAGTCTGAAAAGTATAATCAACCATAAATTGTTGCACTTCCACCGGTCGATAGGCATCAAAAATCAAAATTTGCCAACCGGGTTGATAGACTTGCAGACGGTTTTGAGCGTCAATCAGGGCATTTAACACCCCTTGTCGCAAAAAATAGGGAGATTTACCCCGATAATTAGCCCCTAATTTCTCGTAAGCATGGGGAGAAGGGATAACAAACTTATCTGCGGGTATAGGTACTAAGGGTTGCCCACATTCACGAATAGGAATTTTTTGGTAGGGTTTCATCTCGTCGTCAGAAAACGGGGATTTTGGCACTCTTTTCCCCACATTGGCCGAAAATTTTTTGATTGATGTAAGAGAGCTAGTTTTTATGGGCGAGAATTGCTGGGAGGTTCTCAATTCAACTGGTGAGAAATGGGGGTTGTTCAGCTTGGCTGTCAGTTAACGATTTTTAAAAGCTTCGATCGCTGCTGGCAAAGTATAGTAAATTCTCTCCTCGCCAATTTTATCTAACAAGCGGGAGCGTTGCAATTCTAAGTACAGATCGTGTTTAACCCTAGCGAGGGCAAAAACTATACCCCGTCTTGATAATTCTGCCGCTAATTCCTCGAGAATCTCCACGGCTGTACTATCCAACTCCCCGAGGGCCTCTGTATTCAAGACAAACCATTCTACCGGTTTTGTCTCCCGGGCAATGGCGCTGAGGGCGCGACGTTTAAAGTTGGCCGCATTAGCAAAAAATAAGGGGGCATCGTAACGATAGATAACTAACCCCGGTATTGTTTGCGCTTCCGGCCAATCCTGGAGCGCGTGTAAACCCATCACCCCCGGAACCGTACCCAAGACGGCATCATCGGGTCGGGTAATGCGGGCCAATAAATCGATAACCGAGAGACCGATGGCGATGGCAACCCCGCTTAAAATCCCCGTGGTTAGCACCCCCACCATGGTCAGGACAGCGAGATTAAACTCACTATTGCGAAAGCGTTTGAGTCGTTTAGCGCCGGCAATATCCACCAGTTTACAGGCCGCATAAATCACCAGCGCACCCAGGGCGGCCTTGGGAAAGAGTACCAGTAGCGGACCGAGCAGGAAAATGACCGCCACCACCACCACTGCCACCACCAGGGAGTAAAGCTGACTTTTACTACCCACCGAATCGCTCACCGCGGTGCGACTGGCGCTGCTGCTGATGGGAAATCCCTGACAAAAACCCGCCGCCAGATTCCCCAGTCCCAGGGCTAAAAATTCTTGATTGGCATCGATTTCTTGGTTATGGCGTGCGGCAAAGGCTCTAGCGGTCAAGACGTTATCGGAATAGCCCACCAGGGCAATGCCGACGGCCGCGGTTCCTAGGGGTAGTAATTGGGAAAAATCTAGGGTTGGTAAGCCAAAATTAGGCAAAGTCTTGCTAATTTTCCCCACTACTGCCACCCCCTCTTGATCGAGATGGAGGGTGGCGACGGCGAGGGTTCCCAGTAAAACCGCCAGCAAGGGACCCGGTGCTTTGGGAAAATATTTTTGGATGACAAATAGAAATAGTAGCAGCAATAGAGCGAGGCTAAGGGTTGGCCAGTGCCATTGGTTTATTCCCCGAAAAAAAGCTAAAATTTCTTTAAAAACCGTATTTTCACGGATTGACAAACCACTAATTTTACCCAGTTGTCCGGCAATCATGATCACCGCCACTCCCGCCATATAACCGATCAGGATCGGTTTGGAGAGTAAATTAGCTAGAAATCCCAAGCGGGCGATATAACCAACTAAACAGATTAAACCGACCATTAGGGCTAAAAAAGCCGCTAAACTGCCGTAATTTTCCCCTTGAAGGCTCACCATCGGTGCGATCGCTGCCGCTGTCATCACTGCCGTGGTCGATTCCGGTCCGAGGGATAGTTGCGATGAGGAGCCGAAAAGGGCGTAAACTAGGGCGGCTGGCACGAGAGTCCACAATCCCACCACCGGCTCGACCCCAGCCAGGTCGCCGTAAGCCATACACTGGGGAATAGCGTAGGCCGCCACGGTGACACCGGCGAGGATATCTTTGCCCAGCCACTGCCATTGATAGGAGCGCAGGTTTTTTAGCCCGGGTAAATCAGGAAAATCGACTCGTCGGGAGTTTTTACTCATATTTTCTCTGTCAACGGCGACTTAACCTAATTTTAACGGAAGAATTAGCTAGGGTCTGCTGAAAAAGTTTGTTGGTGGGGGCAGGGTGTGGGGTGTGGGGTGTGGGGTGTAGGGTTTTACCGATTTTGAGGTAGTCAGTTACCTAATTTTCAGGGAAAAAGTCCCAGAATTTTACCCCCGATCACTCCAATGGTCAGCACTTTTTGAGGGGAAAAAAGTCTAAAAGCCTTATCCAACAAGGTTTTTAGATTTATTCAGCCAGCCTTAGCTAGGAAAAGCCCTTAGGTTGAGATATTTTCTGTCAGCAGGATATTTATACCATGTTAACCGCAATTTTAGTTAAATTGGCTAAATATACTCAGAAATATCTTCTTGACAATCATCGGCTAAGTATGATAAAGCCCGGAAGCGTAAACCGACTAATTGCTCGTAGAGAGGATTTAACTTGCACAGGGGCGGAATATGGACTAATTTATGGCCAAAAAGCACGATATCGCGTTCAAAAGGACATTGAGGCGGAACCATTTTGCAGATAAACCGGGCCAAGCGCGGATCGTGCATTTCTACCCCATCTAACCAGTCTTTGAGGGGATGCAGCAGATCCGGGTGGGGATGTTCGGCACTGATAAACTCGGATTTATTCGCTTCCGTGGTAATTTCGGGAATTTCACAGACAGTATGTTCTAAAGCTGACAGGGCCTCGATTTCTAACCCGAAAGCATCCCGATAACTATGCAGTAATGCCGCTTCTGCGGGGGAATAAATGCCATCGGCGATCGCTACCATGACCGCCGTGCGGAGGAAGTTTTCTGATATTTTGGGGTCATGACCGAAACTTGCGGCCAATTCTTCGGGACTAATCGATTGATAGAGAACGTGGTCGTCATCTAACTCTAATTCGTGAGCGAAACGGGCGATCGATTCCTGTTCGCTGGCGCTATAATCCCCATCACACCAGGCAATTGTCAGTAATCCCCGTAACCAGTCCCTAACTTGTTCGTTAGTGTAGCGGTATTGAACAGAGCTAACCATAGGTATGTATTGCTAAAACTGATTTCTAGTTTCTCAATTCAATTCTACCGATCGCTCCCGGATTCTAGTGGCTCCTGTTCACATCATTTAACTATAGCCAATAACCCCATGGTCAGCTAGGAAGTTTTTGTTTGGCGTTGTCAGATCAGAATAGGAAAGATGCAATGCTCCGGTGCTGATTGGGAGCATCTTTCAATTTGACAACGCCGATTGTAGGGCTAATTCATGAATTAGCCCTACGCCGATTGTAGGGCTAATTCCACTGCTAAATCGAGCGACCCCTTCGACTTGGCTCAGGGCAAGTCTTGTTCCCCACTTAAGCCCAACTATCGGCAATATTCGTTCATTAAACACTAATTGTCAAGATGCCATGTAATCTTTCCTATCAAAGTAATTTCAGTTCCGGTGCTGATTGGGAGCATCTTTCAATTTGACAACGCCTTTCATTTTTCAGCCAGCATAATCGGGCAGTTTTCGCCCCTAGGAGCAGGGGTAAGGGGTTGGTGCTTCTTGTCCCTTACCCACCCGCGTCAGTCCTGCTGAAAAGGCGGATTCCTGGGATTAACGTCCAATCCCGAGATAACGGAAACCGGCTGCTGTCACCACCGCAGGATCGAGGAAATTGCGACCATCAATTAACACGGGTTCGCGCATGGTTTTAACCATTTTGCCGTAGTCGAGACGGAGAAATTCTTGCCATTCCGTCACCACCACCAAAGCGTCACAACCATCGGCCAATCTTTCTGGATCCGATTCGATAATCACACCACTTAGACCGTGACTTAAACCACTTTGGGAAACGATCGGATCGTAAGCTTTTACCTTAGCACCTAAACGATTTAACTGTTCGATCATAGTTAAAGCCGGAGCATCGCGCATATCATCGGTATCGGGTTTAAAAGTTAATCCCAACAAACCGACGGTTTTACCCTTGAGGATTTTTAATTCCTGTTGCAGTTTTTCGATCGCAATTGTCCGTTGACGTTTGTTAACATTGATGGCGGCGTTGAGTAATTCCGTTTCGTAACCGTAGTCTTCTGCGGTATGTACCAAAGCCGACACATCTTTGGGGAAACAGGAACCCCCCCAACCGATCCCGGCCGAGAGAAACTTGCTGCCGATACGGGAATCTAAACCGATACCTTTAGCCACTTGGGTGACATCGGCCCCGACGCGATCGCAGATGTTAGCTACTTCGTTAATAAAGCTAATTTTGGTGGCTAGGAAGGCATTAGCGGCGTATTTAATCATTTCCGCCGAACTGAGATCCGTAACCACCACGGGAACGGGAGGCAAGGAGGTATCGTCGGCGAATTGGCGTTCAACCAAAGGCGCGTACAATTCCTTCATCATTTCGATGGCTTTCGGGTTATTACTGCCTAAAACAATGCGATCGGGGTTAAAAGTATCATAAACCGCCGAACCTTCCCGTAAAAATTCGGGATTGCTGACCACATCGAATTCCGCTTCGATGCGTTCTAGTGTACTAATACCGCCGCCAGCGGCCACGAGATTTTTTTGTCTCTCGGCCACTCCATCGAGGACGATCATCCGTACCCAATCCCCGGAACCGATGGGAACGGTAGATTTATTGACGATTACTTTATAACCACCGTTGAGATGGGCCCCAATACCCCGGGCTACCGCTTCCACATAACGGGTGTCACTTTCCCCCGTGGGTAGTGCTGGTGTACCAACAGCGATAAAGAGGATTTCACCGTGTTTAACTCCCGCTTCTAGGTCCGTGGAGAATTCCAGATTGCCGGAGGCTGCGGAAGACTGCATTAATTCCGATAACCCTGGTTCATAGATGGGAGATTGTCCCGATTTCATCAATTTGACTTTTTCTTCATTGTTGTCAATACAGATGACATGATGGCCGATATGTGCTAGACAAACCCCAGTGACTAAACCCACATAACCCGTTCCGATAACACAAACACGCATGATAATTACTCCAGTGAGTGACAATTAAGTTAAGTTCATTGATTAGGGATTAGCTGAGACGAGAACGGAAATCCTCGATCGTCATTTTCAAACCCTGGCTTAGAGGAATAGTTGGACTCCAATCTAGATAGGTTTTAGCACGAGTGATATCCGGTTGTCGTTGCTTGGGATCATCTTCCGGCAGTGGTTTATAGACCAATTCGGCCTCGGGATTAATCATGCCTTGGATCACTTGCGCTAATTCCAAAATTGTGTATTCGTCGGGATTGCCTAAATTAACCGGCCCGATAAAGTCCCCATTCATCAAACGCATTAACCCTTCCACCAGGTCAGAAACATAGCAAAAACTGCGGGTTTGGGAACCTTGACCATAAACCGTTAAGGGTTCACCGCGCAAAGCTTGCACGACGAAATTACTCACCACTCGACCATCGTTTTCCAACATTCGCGGGCCGTAGGTGTTGAAAATCCGGGCCACCCGGATATCGACTTTATGCTCCCGATAATACTCAAAAGCCAGGGTTTCCGCCACCCGTTTACCTTCGTCATAACAGGAACGCGGTCCAATGCAGTTAACATTACCTCGATATTCTTCCGTTTGCGGATGCACATCGGGATCGCCGTAGACTTCCGAGGTAGAAGCGAGCAAAAATCGCGCTTTTACCCTTTTAGCTAACCCCAACATATACATAGTCCCTAAAACATTCGTTTTAATCGTTTTGACGGGATTATATTGATAGTGGATCGGGGAAGCAGGACAGGCCAGGTGATAGATCTGATCGACTTCTAAACGGATCGGCTCGGTGATATCGTGACGAATTAGCTCAAAATAAGGATTTCCTAGCCATTTAACGATATTTCTGCGCGTCCCCGTGTAGAAGTTATCCAGACAGATCACTTCTTGACCCTGTTCCATCAAGCGATCGATTAGATGGGAACCAATAAAACCCGCACCGCCTGTAACTAGGATTCTCATGCAATCGCAAAGTAAACATATAAAATTATTCTCAAAATACCCTTACGCTGGTTTTTTGGCAAATATTTTTTTTGACGGGGTGTTATCAGCGATCAGTGATCAGCGATCGCCGATGCCAGGCTAATGGCTGAATAATGGCTCGGTAATCCTTAAAATGGAAATAACACGCAAATTTGAGACTAGATTATGAACAGTGGCGAGCAAAATAAGTTATTTATCCTGATTGATGGGCATTCTTTGGCTTTTCGTGCCTATTATGCCTTTGCTAAGTCTCGTTCTGGTCCTCTGCGTACTTCTACCGGCATTCCCACCAGTGTTTGTTTTGGGTTTTTAAATTCTCTGCTGCAGTTACTAGAAACTCAAAAACCCACTTATTTAGCAGTGGCTTTTGATTTAGCAGCTCCTTCTTTTCGCCATGAAGCTGATGTCAATTATAAGGCTAATCGGCAAGAAACTCCCGAAGAATTTCGCCCCGATTTAACTAATCTGCAAAGTCTCTTGACAGTGATGAATATTCCTATTGTGACTTCCCCCGGTTACGAAGCAGATGATGTTTTAGGAACTTTGGCAAAACAAGCCGGTGATCATGGTTATACTGTTAAGATTTTAACAGGCGATCGAGATTTATTCCAATTGGTAGATGAGGAGAAAAAAACCACGGTTCTCTATCTGGATATTAATGCGGTCAAAAGTACCTCTGGCCAGGGTTATACAGAATTTAATTCCCAAGCTGTCACGGAAAAGTTAGGGGTGACACCAAAACAGGTAGTAGATTTTAAAGCTCTTTGCGGTGACAAGTCTGATAATATACCCGGGGTGCGCGGAATTGGCGAAAAAACAGCGATAGATTTATTAAAAAAATACGATAACTTAGAGGATATATATACCAATCTGGAATCGATTAAGGGAATGGTAAAAACTAAATTATTAGAGGGAAAACCCGCCGCCGAAAGTTCTCGCTATTTAGCCAAAATTGCCCTTGATGCCCCCGTTAGCCTCGAAGAAGAGAAATTTCGTCTCCGAGGTTTTGATCGGCGTTTAGTTAAAGCTTTATTGGAAAAATTAGAGTTAAAGAAAATTCTCCAGAAACTCGATCAAATTCAACAGCATCTAGGTGGCACTCCTACCCTAGAATTAACTAGCGATGCTGATTCTAATCAATTGTCTCTGTTTGATTTACCCCCTATTTCTCTACCAGTTCTAATTGCTCCGGAAATTATTGATACTCTTCCTAAGTTAGATGCTTTACTGGCCAAATTAACAACTTTCACTAATCCACATTTTCCTGTCGCTTGGGACACCGAAACCACGGATTTAAATCCTCGTGTAGCCAAATTAGTCGGGATCGGTTGCTGTTGGGGAAAAGAATTAAATTCTCTGGCCTATATTCCCATCGGCCACCAGAGCGGTGATAATTTAAATCTAGAGATAGTTATCGAAAAATTACGCCCAATTTTAGCGGGTGATAATTATCCGAAAGTCTTCCAGAATGCGAAATTTGATATTGATGTTTTTTATCATCAAGGAATTACCGTTAAAGGTCTAGTTTTTGATACTATGGTGGCTAGTTATGTCCTCCATCCCGAACTAACTCATAATCTCGAAGATTTATGCGATCGCTATTTAGACGGTATCACTTCCCTTAGTTATAAAAGTCTCGGTATTCCTACGGGAAAAACTATCGCTGATTTAGATATTACCACCACTGCCAACTACTGCGGATTAGATGCCTACGCTACCTATTTACTTCGAGAAAAATTACAGGCAGAATTAACTAAAATTCCCTCTTTATATCAATTATTCTCAGAGGTAGAATCTCCCTTAGTGATGGTGCTGTGGCAGATGGAAAATTATGGTATAAAAATTAATATCAATTATCTAAAAAACTTTTCCCAGCAACTAGAAAGAGACTTGGCAGACATAGAAAAAAAAGCTTATGAATCCATCGGAGAAACTTTTAATCTTAGCTCTCCTAAACAGTTAAGTGAAATCCTTTTTGATCGATTGGCACTCAATCGCAAAAAATCCAGAAAAACTAAAACAGGTTACTCTACCGATCAAAGTGTTTTAGAGAAACTACAAGGCGATCATCCCCTGATTGATTATATCCTTGAACATCGCACCTTATCCAAATTAAAATCCACCTATGTGGATGCTTTACCGAAATTAGCCGAACCAAAAACCGCAAGAGTACATACAGATTTTAATCAAACCATCACCAGCACCGGACGCTTATCATCCTCCAATCCTAACCTGCAAAATATACCCATTCGCAGTGAATTTTCCAGACGAATTCGTCAAGCTTTTATTCCCGAAGATGGTTACTTATTAGTGTCAGCGGACTACTCACAAATCGAGTTAAGAATTCTCGCTCATCTCAGCCAAGAACCAGTTTTATTAGAAGCCTATCGTAGTAATCAAGATGTTCATAAAGTCACCGCTCAATTGCTCTTTGATAAAGGGGAAATTACCCCCGAAGAACGCAGTTTAGGAAAAACAATTAACTTCGGAGTTATTTATGGCATGGGAGCGCAAAAATTCGCCCGTGAATCGAAATTAACCGTAGAACAGGGCAGAAAATTTATTGAAAAATATCATCAACGTTATGCCCAAGTATTTGAGTATTTAGAGAATAGTAAAAAACAAGCGATCGCTCAGGGATATGTGGAAACAATTTTGGGCAGAAGACGTTATTTTAACTTCGATAATCCCCTCTTAAAAAGACTGCGGGGACTGTCCTTACATGACATCGATTTAGATAGCCTCAAACTCAACAACGAGGAGGCACAATTATTAAGATCGGCTGCTAATGCGCCCATTCAGGGTTCCAGTGCTGATATTATTAAAGTAGCGATGGTAAAATTGGCCGAGGTACTGCAAAATTATCGAGCGAGATTACTGCTGCAAGTCCATGATGAATTAGTCTTGGAAGTACCGAGGGAAGAATGGCCATCCCTAGAGTCAAAAATCAAGACGACTATGGAAGAAGCTGTCTCCTTGACGATCCCTCTCTTGGTAGAAATTAAAGCCGGTGACAATTGGATGGAAACCAAATAAAACTATGATCGAAAACAGACAATTTTTAACCCCAGAAGAATCCGCAGATGTGGACGCTGCCCTCTTAACTTCTCCCGAAAAATTCCTGACTCGTTTAACGATTTCTTCCCTACGCTTACTAAAAATAATCGCCGAAGATACGGGAGTAACCCTAGAAGAACTAACCCATAAACAGGTCATTCAATGGCTAGAAAAAGATAGTAAACTGCGTCGGGAACAGGGGATCGAAGCGGCAGTGCTGAAATGGTAAATAAACTCTTAAAAAATTAGCTAACCCTGACAATTTATGCTAGTTTTTAGCTATAAAGTTACTGGAGTTACAACAATGACAATTACCCTAAAAGTGCCTAGTATTGCCTGTGAAGGTTGCGCTAATACCATTACTAAAGCGATTAACAATCAGCAACCAGCAGCCCAAATATCGGTGGATGTAGCCAATAAAATCGTCACGGTAGAAACCACCGCATCCCCCACAGAAATTGCCCAATGGATCAGCGAAGTCGGCCATACTGTTGAGTCTGGGAGTGAGGGTTGACATCCTCCCCCGTTAAAAATAGACCTCTGGTAAAAATCAAGGGTAGTTCTATTTTTGTGTTGCTCAGATTAGGTTTACTCCCAAGCTTTCTAGTTGTTGGTTTACCCAAGCGGTTGCCATTTCTTCATCGGTTTCTATCGCTTTTTCTACTCCTATTTTAGCAATTTCTAGCAGTTGTTTGGATTTTTGCTTTTAAAGCACTCTTAGAGTAAGGGTGCGATCGCTTTTAAAAGTTCTGTTAATTTATTTTCAACTATGTCCCATACCACATCCAAATCAAGCTGATCGTATTTATGAACAATGACATCTCGCATTCCAGCCATTTCTCGCCAAGGAATTTCTGGATGTTGTTGACGGAAGATTACAGAAAGACGTTTAGTCGCTTCACCAATAATGGTAATTTGGTAGAGGATGGCAGACAATTTTTCATCATTGGTTTCCAATTCTGATTTACCGATACCATCGGTATAGCGCAAAATACGTCTAATAGAATTTACAATGTCGATTAGAGATTCTTGATCACGAGGCATATATAATCTGTGCTGATTCTAAAATGTTTTTACATCTTAGCCAGTTATCACTCCGTTTGAGTGCTGCTTTCACAATTAAATCTACTTTTCGATCAAAAATTGCTTGCAGTTCATCGCGCATTTGTAGGGTTTCAGTTAAACCTCGTTTAGCAGTTGGGGAAAAGGTAATTAAAATATCAATATCGCTATCTGAACGGAAATCTTCGCGTAAAACTGAACCAAATAATGCCAATTCGGTGACTTGCCACTTTTGACAAAATCCTTTAATTTGTTCCATTGGTAGATTTATTTTTGTGTTCATCAGATTAGGTTTACTCCCAAGCTTTCTAGTTGTTGGTTTATCGAAAAGGATCGATTACGATTAGAGGTAAAAGGAACAACCATTACATCATCTAAAATTTGATTAATATCATTAGCTGATACGATAACAGCAGCAGGAAGCTTAAACTGTTGAAATTGACTGGATGGTATGGGTACTTGACACAATACTACATCACCCTTTTGTAATTTCATCGGCAAAAATCTCGTCGTAGATGTCATGATCAGAACTAACCCATTCTTGATAAGCTTGAGAGGTAATTTGTTCAGTAAAGTTAAGTGTATTTGGGTTGTTATTTTGTAATTTTACTGCTAACTCTAACAATGGTCTTAATTGTTCATCGGAGAGATTTTGTGTTACTAAAGATAGTTTTTGTTTAATATTCATGGGTGGTTAGTCCAATTAATAGCTGTTACAATTATAATCTGTTTACTGTTGTTCATAGTCTGTAATAATGCTTTGAATATCCTTTACCGCCATATCAACTTGTTCAGATTTCGTGTAAATAGTTAACAGAATGATTGCCGTTGCAGTTTTGACGTAATAAATTAAACGGTATCCCCCACTTTTGCCTTTTTGAATATCACTATTTCGGACTCTCAACTTGAAGACAGTATAACCAATACTAGGTATTTTATCGCCAGGTAATTCTCCTTGCTCAAGTTGTTCAATCATAGGTTGAATATCATCTCGAATACTGCGATATTTCTTAGCAAGTGTGCGGAGATTTCGCTTGAATGTTGCCGAGGCTAAAACTTGAATTATCGGTTGATTAGTCATCTTCTAACCCTTCCCAAAGTTGAGAAACGGGAATGGTTTGTCCTGTCATGGCTTCATGCCAAGATTGCCGAAAGTCTGCTAAAATTTCTGCTTGAGATGTATCTTGGGTTTCCTCCTCTGGGATGAGAATAATAACTTCTACACGGCTGTTTTTGTCTATGATTAAAGGATGATCTAGGGTTAGTTGTCCTTGTTCATCAATGGTTGCCATAACCTTGAGTGCTTTCATGTTTCTCTCCTTCAGTGGGTTAGTTCAATATCTAAATGCTGCTAATTTTCCCAAAGTTTTACCTGATCAGAATCTTTTCTAGTTCTTTAACTAAAAATGGTAAATCATTTTTAACGGTATTCCAAACAATATCTTCATCAACATTTAAGTAATCGTGTACTACTTTACTCCGCATTCCGACGACTGCTTGCCAAGGAATTGTTGGATAATTCTCCCGAAAGTCTGGTGATACACGACGCGCTGCTTCTCCGATAATTTGCAATAAATGGGTGAGGGATAACCGTAAAAGTTCGTTATTATCAAAATCTTCTCGACTGACACCTTCTACAAAGCTAAGTGCTTTATTTGCTGTGTCAATCATGTGTTCAACATACACTTGATTATCTTTCTGCGACATAACACACCTCTGCTGTTGCTAAAACACGCTCACGAATATGATGATTAAGAGATTTGATGGTAACGAGATCAATAGTACGTCCATCAAATAATTGAGATAGTTCTTCTTGAATTTGATGAAGTTTGAGAAAACTAGGGGTAAAACCAAGTTCAAACTCAACGAGCATATCAATATCACTATCTGCGGTGAAATCATCTCGTAAAACTGAACCAAATAAGGAAAGTTTATGAATATGCCAATGTTGGCAAAGTTGTGAGAGTTTTTCTTGAGGAATTTTCATATTTTTGTGTTGATCAGATTAGTTTGACTCCCAAGCTTTCTAGTTGTTGGTTTATCCAAGCGGTTGCCGTTTCTTCATCGGTTTCTATCGCTTTTTCTACTCCTATTTTAGCAATTTCTAGGCGTTAAATTTTCCCCCCTTTTTAAGGGGGGATTAAGGGGGGATCGAAAGATTTAGCTGCTCACAAACCGCCTCAAAATTTCTTAATACCTGCGAATTCGTGAATCTAATAACTTTTAATCCATAGCTTTCTAATCGCGCAGTTCTCTCTTTATCATAGGCTTTTCCCTCATCCGTAAAGTGAGTATCTCCATCAATTTCAATCACAAGTTTGAGGCTAGGGCAATAAAAATCAACAATGAAATGATCAATGGGGCGTTGTCTTAGGACTTTGAATTTGAAATTTTTTAGATAGGAATACCACAGCTTTTTCTCTGCTAAGGTCATGTTCTTTCGCAGTTCTTTCGCTCTGGCTACTAGGGCAGTATTATAAGGTAGATGAAAGTCGCTGTTGTTTAGGTTCATTGATCCCCCCTATCCCCCTTAAAAAGGTTCATTGATCCCCCCTACCCCCCTTAAAAAGGGGGGAAATGTCTAAGGATTCTAGTTGTTGGTTTATCCAAGCGGTTGCCGTTTCTTCCTCGGTTTCTATCGCTTTTTCTACTCCTATTTTAGCAATTTCTAAGAGTTGTTTGGATTTTTGTTTTAGTGCAAAGCTATCTTGTACTTTTTTACTGATTTCTCCTTGAAGATTATAATCTAATATAGGAATTCTAAGGTCAGATACTTCATTCAAGTTTAGATTGGTTTGCAAACCCTGACGAGCATACTTGGAAACGTATATTTTGCCTATTTCAGAGTTAAAAAAGACAATTAAATAGAGTCTTTTAACTTGAGCTTCGTCAAACCTTAAAATAGAAACAGCTTGATTAATATTGGCTTCAAAATCATGATCAAAAATAGCACATCTTCCTACCGTACCAGCGATTGAAAAAAGTACATCATTTTTCTTGACTTTTGTTTTTTTCAAGGTGAGATCATGAACATATCTTTTAATAAAAATAAAGTTATTTGTGTCAACTTCTCCATCTTTGAGATCAACTGCTCTTATAAAAGGAATGCCATCATCTTCATCTGTATAATCATCACCACCCGCTTTAGGAGTTGCACCACTAGAAACAGGGTAATTAATTAAATCACGAATTTTTATCAATTTGAAATCCTTAAAATAATTATCAATTTCATCATATTTCGGTTGATAATACTCAGCATCCAAGCGTCCAGAAGACAAAAAAGACTCAGAAAAACTCTTAACGGCGATGCTTTCTTCGGTGGGTTTCCAATCTTTTAAACCAAGTTCTGTTAATAGTAAATCTTCAGCTTGTTGGTAAATTGCAATCGCTTTTAATCTATCACAATGTGCTTTTTCAAATAGTTTCTTTAGCTTTATCTGAAACTTTATGTTCAATAGAGGTATTTTTACTGCCGCTAATTCTTGAGCATTAATGTTTGACTGATTGATTGAAATTCTAGCTCTTCTTTTTAGATCCCAAATTCCTAATTTAGAATTTAAAAATGCAACTAAATACTCAGGTAAAATTTTTGATTCTTCAGTTCTTACTCGTATCAGATAGGAGGCAAAAACTAAATCTTCATCTGAGAAACTTTTAAATATTCCTGTTCTTCCAACGAATTCAAAAGAATTAGTTCTGTTAAATAGAACATCTCTGTCTCTAAGCTTGAAAGATTCTATATCTACAGAAGAAATATTTGCAAACTTTGAAACCTCAGTATCGCAGAGCATATTATGAATTTCATTCATTCTGTATATTTTTATCCCTTCACCTTCTTCATTCATTTCTATAGAAATTCCGTACTGAATCAAAGTTAAGTTTTCACCAATATCAACATAACTATAATTTGGATTTTGAAGAGGATGTCTTCGATGAAATTCACTATCAATTCTAAAATCCTTATTTTTTAAAGCTTGACTTAACACAACTTCAACCGCTTCAATTCTATCCATTAACTGCTGATATTTAACCGCATCAAAAGCTCCCCCCCTGTCCCCCTTATTAAGGGGGGTGGCGTTAGCCGGGGGGATCTCAAAAAAACTTAAATTCTCCTTTTTAGCAAACTCAATAAAAGCCTCAGCGATACCATCTTCTGTTAATCCATCATGATTAAAAAGATCATGATCCACAATCCAATGATTATGTTTATCTAAGAGAAAATCCCCCGAATCATCAGACACTTTAACATAAACTTTTTCTCCAGAATTATCCTTGCCTGACTTCTGCATCGTCGCAAAAAAGATATTATAATCATCCTGACGAGGACAAAGTGCGCCTATTTTGGGATCATCATTCCATTTTTGCACCAATAACACCGAGGTTTTTGTTCCCGTATGGGGTTTAAAAGTATTACCATGTAATCCCACCACTGCCAAAATTCGACATCTTTCGGCAATAAAATCCCGAATATTCTTATCAGAGGAATTATTAAAGCGTCCTTGGGGTAAAACTATCGCCATTCTTCCCCCCGGTTTCAAAAAGTCTAGATTGCGCTCAATAAATAAAATATCGCGTCCGACTCCCTTTGTTTTTTCAGCTTTATCTTTGGTTAGCTCATAACGAGCAATTATGCGCGGTTCTCTGATATCACCCGCAAAAGGTGGATTTGCCATCAAAATATCGAATTGAAACTCTCGATAATCCTTACTGCCTTTGGGTCTAAGTTTTTTGAGACGATTAAATCCGGCAAAATAAACATTTTGCCAATCATCTTCTTTAGTAACCTCATCCCATAATTCATAATCTAGGGTGTTTAAATGTAGTACGTTTGTTTGTCCATCTCCAGCAATCAGATTGAGGGTTCGTGCTACCCTTACCGCTTTTTCATCAAAATCAATAGCAAACACCTTTTCTTCCACATATTCCTTACAACGGGGTGGCTTTTCTTCCAATGAAAATAAATGACTTGCTTCTAATCCCTCATCCTCTAGAATCTGCCGCCAAACATGAAAGATTGTATGTACTGGAAAACCCGAGGAACCGGCTGCAGTATCAATCATATATTCATCTTCTTGGGGGTTAAGCATCTTCACACACATATCAATCACATAACGAGGGGTGAAAAACTGTCCTTTTTCTCCTTTACTGCTTTGATTGATTAAATACTCAAATGCTTCATCAATTACATCTAAATTAGAGTTAAATAGCTTCGCATCCTCCAACGATGACACACACACCGATAGATGAGAGGGAGCAAGGCCAATCTTGACATCCTCACTAAATATACCTGGCCACTTTTTCTTAGCCCTATCAAACAAATCCTGAATCTTATTCTTGAGGGCGGCTTCCGTCTGTCCCGTATTGCGAAACTCTAGAAGGCGCGTCCTGCGGCGGTTTCCTTGCCCAGAATACCATTCATCGTAGAGCTTGGCAAAAATCAGCTTAAATAATTCCTCAAAGACATCTACCCCCGCATTTGCTAATACCTCATCTTCCATTTCTTCGATTAGCGTTTTCAGAGATTTATTCCTCTTCACCAACTTATCATTGGCGATTAAATCATCTAAAGTGAACTTAATCTGGAGAATATCTGCTAGGGTTTGATTAGAGTTAGGTATATCTGAAATATCTTCAAAATAATTGGGATCTTTGCGTTGATAATAGGAAATCTGATCGCCGTTCGTCCAGACAGCCATCGGCGAACCTGTGGCATTACAATAGGAACGTAGTTGTGCTTTTCCATCCTTCCACTTCGGACTCTTTACCTCTACCAAAATATAAACTGTGTTCAGGCGATCTTTGTCCATCACCGCAATATCTGCTCGTTTTACCTCTCTGCCAAAATTAACCCCATACTCCACCTGAATGCGACTGAGAGGATAATGTAAGCGATCGCTTAAAACCCTTAAATATAATTGTCTAATCGCTTCTTCTGGGGTAAGTTTAATCTCTTTTTTCCGTACTAAGCAAATTGTATAGGGAGCTTCCCCATTTTTCGTCTTTTTCAGCGTAATTGTCTGCTCTAATTGCTCAATTTCCGTCGGCGTAAACTGGGACAACTTATAACTTGAGTCTTTGAGAATATCAGCTAATTTCATAGGTTAAAGATGATAGAGATAATTAACAAATTTGGAGATATTAATCTGAGTAGCTTTTATCTCATCTCAGTTCTGAGAGTAGGATAAAAGTTTTTATACCAAGCATTGAAAGTAATCCCAGCCTTGACAAATTGAGTTAAGTAATCTATTTATGCAAGACTTTTCCCTGTACCAGCCAGTAGGCATGACTTGAAATCATTGTATTCTTGGCTATTAACTTAAGTTAAAGGTATATGGGGACTTAACTTTCCATTGGATCAAATTTTTTAAGATTCTTTCGATGTTCGCGGTTTCTCATCTCGGCAAAAGCGAGCAAACAGCGATCGCATTTGGGGCAGCTTTGCTGTGGCAATTGTCCGTGACTCAATATCTGTAATAATCTAATACAGCCCTTGTAAACCTTCTTTAAGCTCTGGGTTTTCGTCTTGATCGAGATGCACAAAATCGCCCTTAGATGAGAATTAGTTTACAAAAATTTACATTTGGAGATAAGGAGCAATGAGTCAAGTTTCCGGTACAGATGTTCCCGATTTGGGTCGTCGTCAATTTATGAACCTGTTGACCTTTGGTACAATTACCGGAGTAGCAGCGGGGGCTTTGTATCCGATTGTTAAGTATTTTATTCCCCCCTCGGCCGGTGGTACGGGTGGCGGTGTCACCGCTAAAGATGCCCTAGGCAATGATGTGATTGTCAGTCAATTTCTGACCAGCCATAACGCTGGCGATCGCACCTTAGCCCAAGGTTTAAAAGGCGACCCCACCTATTTAGTCGTCCAAGAGGACAAAACCCTGGCCAACTACGGAATTAACGCCGTCTGTACCCACTTAGGTTGTGTGGTGCCTTGGAATGCCAGCGAAGAAAAATTCATGTGTCCTTGCCACGGTTCCCAGTACAATGCCGAAGGAAAAGTAGTTCGCGGTCCAGCGCCTCTATCCTTAGCCCTCGCCCATGCCAACGTCACCGATAATGATAAAGTCGTCTTCTCCACTTGGACGGAAACCGACTTCCGCACCGGCGAAGAACCCTGGTGGTCCTAGATTATTCAATGTGACGAGATTTGGAATTATTCAACCGATAGAGATGAGAACATTCAACTTTTTAAGCTTCCCGCAAGTCCACAGACAGGCCCTAGTGAAAGCCGTCCTCGTGGCGATCGCTACCGTTTCCCTACTCCTAACCAGCGATGTCATTAACCCCCAATCTGCCCAAGCATATCCTTTTTGGGCGCAACAAACCGCCCCGGAAACCCCCAGAGAAGCAACCGGTCGGATTGTCTGCGCGAACTGCCATTTAGCCCAAAAACCCGCCGAAATTGAAATCCCCCACTCGGTATTACCCGATAGCGTCTTTGAGGCAGTAGTAAAAATCCCCTACGATCCCGCCAGTCAACAGGTGTTAGGAGACGGATCGAAGGGGGGTTTAAACGTCGGTGCAGTCTTAATGCTACCGGATGGTTTTAAAATCGCGCCCCCCGATCGCATTCCCGAAGAAATGCAGGAAAAACTCGGTGGAGTCTATTTCCAATCCTACAAAGAAGGTCAAGATAACGTGGTTATCGTCGGCCCCTTACCCGGTGATCAATACAAAGAAATCGTTTTCCCCGTCCTGGCCCCCGATCCTAGCCAAAATAAAGGTATTCACTTCGGTAAATATGCTGTGCATTTAGGGGCCAATCGTGGTCGCGGTCAAGTGTACCCCACCGGTGAACCCAGCAATAATAACGCTTTCAAAGCTTCTACCGCAGGTACAATTAGCCAGATCAGCAAAACCGAAGCCGGTGGTTATGAAGTCACCATCACTTCCGAAGCTGGCCCCGTGGTGGAAAATATTCCCGCAGGTCCTGAGTTAATCGTCTCGGAAGGTCAAGCGATCGAAGTGGGACAATTTTTAACCAGTAACCCCAATGTCGGCGGTTTTGGTCAAAAAGAGACGGAAGTTGTCCTACAAAATCCCGGCCGGATCAAAGGATTAGTTTTATTCCTCGGTGGCATTATGTTATGCCAAATCCTCTTAGTTATTAAGAAAAAACAAGTGGAACAAGTACAAGCGGCCGAAATGAATTTCTAATCGCAATATTTCGGTTATTTTTGCTAGAAAGCGGGTTATTTGCCCGCTTTTTAGCTTTGAGTCAGGAAAATGCTCACCCCTCGCTGCCGTCTGATACAATCGGTTCAACTTAACCGATAAGTGTCAATTTTTTATGAATCAGTCGCTTGTTCCAGTCATTCTCGCCGGTGGTAAAGGGGAACGTTTTTGGCCTCTCAGTCGTCTAGCGCGTCCGAAACAGTTTCTCTGTCTTGATGGTAGTGGTCGCAGTCTTTTACAAGCAACGGCCGATCGTCTATTATCTTTAGGGGCAGGTTGGGAAAATCTCTGGGTAATTACCGCTAGTGCGATCGCTGATGGTGTCCGCGAACAACTGCCCGATTTACCGGAGAGTAACCTATTAGTGGAACCGGTGGGCAAGGATACGGCCCCGGCTGTGACTTGGGCTACTTTAGAAGTGATAAAACGTTATGGTAAGGAAGTGGCGATCGGTTTTTTTCCTGCCGATCATTATATTGGTGATCAAGAGGCTTATATTAACACTTTAAAAGCGGCCGTAGAAGTGGCTGTCAGCCAAAAAGCGATCGTTACTTTAGGGATTAAACCCGATTATCCCTCCACTGGTTACGGTTATATCGAACAGGGAGAAAATCAATGCGAATTTAATGGTTTACCCGTCTATAAAGTGAGTCGTTTTACGGAAAAACCAGATCGCACCACGGCCGAAAAATTCCTAGAAACGGGACTTTTTAGCTGGAATAGCGGAATGTTTATCTTTCAGGGACAAGTGGTTTTAGAGGAGCTAAAAACCCACGCTAATAATATTTTACAACCTCTGATCGATCGGGGCATCGCTGCCTATGAGGATTTAGAGAAAAAAAGTATCGATTATGCTTTGATGGAAAAAACCCAACTCGCTTACGTTTTACCCGCTAATTTTGGTTGGGATGATCTGGGAGATTGGAATTCTCTGGAAAGATTACTAGAAGCAAAGGGCAAAAATATTGAACTGGCCAATCATGTCGGTTTGGATACGGAAGGCTCTATTATCTATGCTAGTGATGAGGAGGAAGTGATCGTTACTATTGGTTTAAAAGATCTGGTAATTGTTCGCGACGGGAAAGCGACTCTCGTTGTCCACAAAGATCGTACCCAAGATATTAAACAAGTTCTCAAGCACTTACAAACCGATCCCAAATTAGAGAAATTGTTATAGGATCGATATTAGTTACCAGCTTTTTCAGTAATCAGTGATCAGTAAACAGTAAACAGTAATCAGTGAAAAGACAGTAGGAAACCTCTATTTAATACTGCTAACTTAAAACTCAAATCTGATCACTGATAACTTCCCCACTGATAACTGATAACTGATAACTGATAACTGAAAGGGGTACATCTCATTTTTGTAAATCTACTAAGTTGGGATTTTTTAAGGGAAACTCTCTACTAAAATCGGGCGTTACTTTCGGTTTTATCGCTCAATCCAAGCTTTTGGGGGGTTCTACCCCCCAAACCCCCCGTCGGGGGACGAAGCGCCTCCCCCGAACCCCGGAGCGCATTAGTTTTTTTGTGGGATGCTTACACGCAGCTGCTGATATATCTGTAATAATTTAAGAGTCACTGATAATTGCTGATTATCGGTATTTCTGCAAATGTGGGATGCAGCCATCGATAAGTACCTAACTTCCCCACTGATAACTGATAACTAATAACTAATAACTGATAACTGATAACTGATAACTGATAACTGATAACTGATAACTGATAACTGATAACTGATAACTGATAATACCGTGTTCTCACTCCCCCAAACCAGTCAAAGACAAAAAGAAATCCTTGAGATAGTTCTCGGCAACGGTTGGGACTATATGCGCGGGGTTTTAACCCTAGGAAAAACAGAAAATCCCCAGATTCCTACCCCAGAAGTTCTCAAAAAAATCCTTGTGGAATTGGGTCCTTTTTATGTCAAATTGGGACAGTTACTTAGTACCCGTCCCGATCTGCTACCTGCTAATTATATCGAGGCTTTAACTGCCCTACAAGCGCAAGTTCCTCCCGTTGCTTGGACGGATATAGAAATAGTCATCACCGAACAGTTAGCAAAACCGATCAAACAGGTATTTAAATATATTAATCCCCAACCGATCGCCGCAGGCTCGATCGGGCAAATTCATCGGGCAACTTTATTATCTGGGGAGGAAGTAGCGATTAAAGTCTTGCGTCCGGGAATTGAAAAAATTGTCGCCCAAGATAGTGCCTTAATTAAGGGAATTGCCGATTTAGTTGCCCTCACAGAATTTGGTCAAAGTTACGACGTTGTTAACTTAGCAGAGGAGTTTATTAAAGCAGTCAATGCGGAATTAGATTTTACCCAAGAAGGTCATTATACTGACCAATTACGCTATAATTTAACCCAGAGTCGTTGGTCAGAACCAAAACAGTTAGTTATTCCTAAAATTTATTGGGACTTAACTAATTCCAAGCTATTAGTGTTAGAATGGTTAGAAGGAAAACAAATTTTAGAAGCCGATGTTTCTAGACCGCCAACTGAGCAAGCAATTTCCCAAAGAAAAAGCGAAATAACTAGGATTTTGTTTCGGTCATTTTTTCAACAAATTTATATTGATGGCTTCTTTCATGCCGATCCTCACCCGGGTAATATTTTCTATCTTGACGATGGTAGAGTAGCTTTAATTGACTGTGGTATGGTGGGCAGATTAGACCCGCAAACTCAACAAATTTTAACAGAATTGTTATTAGCAATTGTTGACTTAGATGCGAAAAGATGCAGTCAGCTAACTATTAAACTATCCGAGTCAGTAGTCCCGATTACTTTAGTACAATTAGAGGTGGATTATGAGCGGATGCTGCGAAAATATTATAACCTCAATTTAAATCAAATTAACTTTAGTGAGGTAGTTTATGAACTTTTGCAAGTTGCCCGTCGTAACAGAATTAAACTTCCGGGTAATTTAGGTTTATTCGCCAAAAGTCTCGCTAATCTAGAAGGAACTGCCCGAAAATTTAATCCTGATATTAATATCCTGGAGGAAGTCAAGCCGTTATTAACTAATATTCTTGAACAACAGTTAATCGGTAGCACTCCCCTACAAACTGCCCTAAGAACAGTTTTAGACTTAAAATCTTTTTCCCTGAAATCTCCCCGTCAAATCGAAGTTTTACTAGATGGTTTAACCTCGGAAACTTTAAATATTAATCTGAAAATTCGCGACTTAGATAATCTCCGTCGCAGTTTAGATAATTCCGCCAATCGACTAGCTTTTAGTGTGATTATTGGTTCCTTAATTATCGGGGCCGCCATTGTCACAGCCAGCACCCAATCTCGGCAATTAACTATTATTAGTACCGTATTATTTGCTACAGCTAGTTTTATCGGTTTATGGTTAGTTGTCGGTATCCTGCGATCGGGGAGATTGCGCTAGAAATTATCGCCATTAAATTAAGATTTGTTGTTGTAAAAATTTCGCCCACCGACTAGCCAATTCAACTTCAGTAAAGGGAATTTTTTCAGGAGATCGCTCCTTAAAGATAAATTCTAGGAAAGGGGAACCCTGCGGGGGAAGAGCATCTAAATCCACCACTTGATTATTAACTAACAAACGGATTTCTTTTACCTCCTCTAGGGAAAAAGTTTGTAAATTAATCACTCCCTTACGAGTTGGTTTTCCCCAAGTGATAATTTTATCTTTTTGACCTAAGACAGAATATATATCATACTTAGCTCGCTCGAAGTTTTCGGCCCATTGTCGATAGATTTCCACTTTTTGGTATTCATTCCAACCACTCCAGGCCAACCAAATAAATAGAATTAATAAAGGTGTCCACAATAAACCGCGTTCCATAAACTATCTCTCCAAAATTCTGGCCAATTAATCGTATTTTAGGCTAATTTGCAGCCAGGAATTATCAGCCGTCGGCCTTTTTTCCCCACTTCCCAACCCGAAACGGTCAAACCCTTTGCTAATTTTTGGCTTTTTACTTGCTATAATCGATCGTCGAATTTAAGTAGGAGACGGGAGAAAATGGCCGATTGGCAGGAAATAGAGGGGGGGATCACCGCCCCAAAAGGATTTAAATCCGCAGGGATGGCCGCGGGGCTAAAACCGTCCGGTTTGCCCGATTTAGCCCTAATTGTCTCGGAAACAGAAGCGATCGCCGCCGGAGTCTTTACCACCAGTCAAGTGCGCGCCGCTTGCGTCGATTATTGCCGTCAACGCCTACAAACTAAAGCCAGCGCCAGGGCGATTTTGTGTAATGCCGGCCAAGCAAACGCCGCCACGGGGGAGGCCGGATGGCAAGACGCTCTCGATAGTGCCGCCGCCTTGAGCCAAGTTTTAGGGATTCCCGCCGATGCAATTTTGCTGGCTTCTACGGGAGTCATCGGGCAACGGATTCGCATGGATGCGTTAACCGCCGCTTTACCGACCTTAGCGGGTTTATTGTCGGAAAATGGTGGCGAAAGCACGGCCCGGGCGATTATGACCACGGATCTAGTCCCCAAATCGATCGCCTTGCAAACCACCATCGAGGGTCGTCCGGTCACAATTGGGGGAATTGCCAAGGGATCGGGGATGATTCACCCGAATATGGCGACGATGCTCTCCTTTATTACCTGTGATGCCGCAGTATCGACGGTTCTCTGGCAAAATATGTTAAGTCGGGCGGCTAATAAAAGTTTTAATCAGATTACGGTGGATGGGGACACCAGTACCAATGACAGTCTGATCGCCTTGGCTAACGGTCAATCGCGCACCACGGCGATCACAGAAATGGGCCGGGATGCCCAAAAGTTAGAGGCCATGTTAACGGAAGTTTGTCAATACTTGGCTAAAGCGATCGCCCGGGATGGGGAAGGAGCCACCTGTTTAATAGAAGTGCGGGTTTCGGGGGCGGCCGATGATCAGTCCGCTCGTCAGATTGCTCGCACCATTGCCGGTTCTTCCTTAGTAAAATCGGCGGTTTTCGGTCGGGATCCCAACTGGGGACGAATTGCGGCGGCGGCTGGCCGGGCCGGGGTTGTCTTCCATCAAGAAGATCTACAAATTAAGTTAGGCGACTTCGTGATGATGGAAAATGGTCAACCTCTGGCGTTCGATCGAGCTAGTGCCAGTAATTACCTGAAAGCGGCAGCAAGCGGGGCTTATTTACGAGAAGATACCGTTTTAATGTCTATCTGTATCGGTAACGGTTCGGGGACAGGTACGGCCTGGGGTTGCGATCTTAGTTACGATTACGTCAAAATTAACGCCGAGTACACCACCTAGGGTTTGCTGAAAAAGCTTTTCCTGGGGGCAGGGTGTGGGGTGTGGGGTGTGGGCTTCGGCCGTGAGCTTTTGCGTTCGACAAAAGCTCACGCCGAGGTCCGAACGGGTGTGGGGTTTTACCCATTTTCAGGACGTTCGGCGAAGCTCAGTCGAGTGGACGGTGAGCCTGTGGACGGTGAGCTTGTCGAATCCGTCGAACCGCCGTGGTCAATTACCTAATTTTCAGGGAAAAAGTACCTGAATTTTCCCCCCAATCACTCCAAAGGTCGGCACTTTTTGAGGGAAAACAAGTCTAAAAACCTTATCCAACAAGGTTTTTAGATTTATTCAGCAAACACCACCTAGAGCCACCAAAAAATTAAGGAGAGACCAAATAACCGGTCTCTCCGGTCCCAATTTAACCCTCGGTTTCCTCTCTGGTTTGGATAAACAGAATCAAGAGGAAAACGGTGGGGACTAGGACGAATAGGATACTAGCGATAAAGCCGAGATTATTTACCTGCATGAGTTAACTCCCTTAAGTGACAACGGATTTGCATTAAAGATTAACTCCTAGAATATCATCCCAGAGAAGCCAAGGCGTTGCTGATTTGAGAGGGGAACTGGGAATTATGAATTATGAATTATGAATTATGAATTGGGAGAAAGTCCCTACACCCTACACCCTACACCCCACACCCCACACCCCACACCCTACACCCCACACCCTACACCCTCTTTCAAGTCAGATGGTTATGTTTTCATCCCCTTGGCTCGCGCGTCTTTAATTGGTACTTTTGGATCGGTGGCGATGATGTGAAGATCGATATTTTTCTGCCAGATCAGACGCATGAGTTTTTGGGTGAAAGAACCTTTGATTAAATGCTTCCAGCGCGATTGAAGGCTCTCCCCGATCACGATCTGGGTGATTCGTTCGCGCTCGGCTACTTCGGCGATCGCTGCCGCCACCTGATAGCTTTTAACCCGTAAGAATTTCCCCTCGAATTCCCGACATAAACGTTCGCAGGTTTCGATATGTAAAGCCTCCTCTTTGGTGAGAAAGCGATCGGGGTTATCGACGAAAATCACAAAAAATTCCGCGTTCATATACCCCGCTATCCGCGCTCCCCGACGTAATAATCGTAAAGAGTTGGGATAGGTGGAAATACAGACTAATACCCGTTCGTGAACGGGACAGGATTGACCGATAAATTTTGTGGAATTACTCGCTTCTTCTTCTACCGTATCGGCCACTTCGCGCAAGGCCAGTTCCCGGAGGGCGATTAAATTACGCCGTTGAAAGAAATTATTTAAAGATTGTTCGATCTTTTCGGGAGCGTAGATTTTTCCCGCTAATAATCTTTCCTCTAGGGTTTCGGCGGTAACATCTACCACGATCACTTCATCAGCTTCCTCCAAAATTCGATCGGGTATTCGCTCTCGCACCACCACCCCAGTGATTCGGGCAACCAGATCGTTTAAACTCTCAATATGCTGGATATTCACGGTCGAGTAAACATCGATTCCCTGGGATAAAATTATCTCCACATCCTGAAAACGTTTCTCTCGCTCCGAACCGGGTGCATTCGTGTGGGCTAATTCATCGATCAGACACAGCTGCGGCGAGCGGGCGATAATCGCTTCTGTATCCATTTCCGAGAGAGTGAATCCCTCTTTCTCTAGGATTTTTCTCGGTACGATTTCCAACCCCTCGGCTTTTTCGGCGGTCTCTTTCCGGCCGTGGGTTTCGAGCAGTCCAATCACCACGTCGGTTCCCTGCTTTCTCAGGCTATGCCCCTCCTCCAGCATCTTGTAGGTTTTCCCGACCCCCGGAGCCATCCCGATAAAAATTTTATGTCTTCCCCGTCGCACAATTGTCTCCTTTTTGGCAACTTCCCTTGTAGATTAATACTAAATCCAGTTATTAAAAACTGATTATTTATTCCCTCTTTTGCATGAGTGCCTCTTGCCTTTTGCCTATCCTAATATGTAGCCTATACTCAACGGATTTAGTAATAATATTAAATCCGTTTAAATGGCCATAAAATAGAAAGAAGATATGAAGAGGATGCACAGATGCCCAAACAAATTACTATCGCCCCTCATTTAACAGAAGAAGAACTGTAAGTAGTCGTGCAAAATAAATTTCCTAGTGAAGAAAGGCAAAAGGCAGGAGGCAAGAGGCAAGGGGGGGTAGATATGTGTAATTAATTTTGCTTAGGTACTTATCAACACTATCGACATAGTCAAGAAGCAACACAGAGAACCCACTATCAGATTATCTGGCTACTAACTCAAGGAAAAAAGACGAAAGAAGTGGCAGAAATCACGGGATATAGTCTAAATTGGCTATATGAATTGGTATGGGGGTATAATCGCTTGGGTCCAGCCAGTTTAGGGGATAAACGTCAAAATAATGCTGGTAGAACCCCTTTGCTCAATGACCAACAACAGGCCTTACTGTGGCAAGCTCTACAAGAACCGCCATCGGATGGAGGATTATGAACTGGTCCCAAGGTGGCCCAATGGATGAGCGAATTATTAGGAAAAAGAGTCGCTCCTCAAAGGGGCTGGGATTATTTGCGCGGTCTCGATATTATCGATAAATTCTTCTTTTTCTTCTTCCGTCATAGTATCCCAATCATAGCCTCGTTCTTTCGCCACGATTCGAGCTTTATCAATGGCGTAGTTAGACAAGGATTCCCATCGGTCCCACTGACTGAGGATGAGAATTTTATAAACTTCCTGTTTCTGGTCTTCGGGGAGTTGTTTGAATAAGTCGATAACTTGTTCGTTGCTTAAGGTTAAGTTCGGCATAGGTCGCTTCTAGACACCAGCATAATTAATCAGTTTAACACGGGTCTCTAGCCGGCTCGTGGGTGGGGGGACTGATCGCTAACAGGAAAAGTCATGATCTAGAAATTCTTGAATCGTTAAAATTGGGATTTCTCGAAATGGATTTAAAACTAATAGATCAGAATCGCCGCTTACAATACAGGTAGCTTGACCATCGATCGCTAGTTCTAAATACTGATTATTTTTCTCATCTCTGCAAACCTTGATTTTCTCTCGAATCACGACAATTTCCGCGGTTCTTTCTATCGCCGTTATAAATAGCCGCCTTTTTGCTGAGGAGGCATATCTATCGAATTTGGGACGATTGAAAACAGCGATCAATTCTAACAAAGTAGATTCGGACATTAAAAGCTTGCCGATATTTTGGGCTTTGTCTAATGCCTGACGAGCTTTGCCGTTTTTCGACAGAAGCGCGCTTACTAAAACGTTGGTATCGAGAATAAAAGAATATTCAAGGCTCATTTAGTAAAGATTCTAAAATTTCGGGGGTTAATCCTCTAGCTTCCGCCTCATCACTAATTTCGTCCATTAGTTTTCTCAAGAAATCGATATCGCTGTTAACTGGCTTTCTAATTAGCAAATCGACAAGAACCCGGACGCGTTCTTGTTCCTCTGGGGATGCGGATTGATAGACTTCTGCCGCTTCGGGACTGACTTCGATCGAAATTTTGCTCATATTATTAAGGCTCATCCTTGCTGTGCTTCGGGGAGTTGTTTAAATAAGTCGATAACTTGTTCGTTGCTTAAGGTTAAGTTCGGCATAGGTCGCTTCTAGACAATAGCATGATTAATCAGTTTAACACGAGTCCTTAATGGAGAGGGTTTTCTGTTCGCCTATCCCTTCTCTGCGTCGATCAGTTAGAATCGAGAAATTATCGGCCTAGAAAGTCCTTTCATCTTCGCGCTTGCCGTAAAATTATATCTTTAACTAAATGGTGATCGCTAATTAATTATCGTAGTAAAGCTTGAAAACCTGCTTGAATAAAATGAACATCTGAAGTTAAAGCGTCGGTAATTTGATTTTCTTCCATAACAATAAAAGAAAAACAATCTACTAATCCCCAGCTTTTATCAGATCTTGATTCGTAGAGCTTTAAGCCTTTTTGAAAAAGAGTAGAAGTGATAGTAACAACGAATAAATTATCGGTTTGATAGCATTGCTTGATAAAGGCAGAAACCTTAGGACGATTGTAATGACTAAGAGCATTACCAACCTCCATAAAAATGGCTTCAGTAACCCAAACTGCTGTTGCATTTTTTACATAGGGGAGGAACTGCATAGCAATTTGATGATATTAATCATGAGGATTGAGAATTGCTTGGATAAAGACCGTATCTAAAAAAAGTTTGGACTTATTCATCGCTTATATTTCTTTTGGGAGTATCATATAAATAATGATCGTGTTCCCTTGACCAATCTTCTGGAGCTTCATAGGTGCCAGCCATTTCTTCTAACAGTTCCCAAGCATTTTTATGGTTATTTTCTAGTGGATCTTCCCGAGAAATAATTTGGATGATGTAATGGGTATTGGGTTCTAATTCAATCTTTTCTTCGGGACGGAAAACCATTCCATCATAACTAACTCGTAGATTTTTTATCATAATGGATTGTTGAGAAGTAATTCGATTACGGCCTACACAGTGCCTTAAGGCTAGTGTAACACACCCTCTCAACTATAACTACCGCACGATCGCACCCTCTTCTAGATGCCGATATTCTGCTAAAGATGGGAAAATATCAGTCCTGTAGAGTCAAGGTCGATCCTCGTGGGTGGGGAAACGGAGGGAATTTTCGGCCATGGTGACAACAGTAATCGTTTTTCCCAACCTATCGAAAAATCCGACACTATACCCCGTTTCTAATCCCTCGATTTGATGTTTTTCTACCAATGTCCCCACGTCTCCTGCGGATAATCTTGCTTCGCGAATATCTTTTAATAAAATCCCATTGAGTAAAGTTCATAATTCATGGTTATTATTTCGATCTAAAAAGTCCAAAAAGTCTTTTGCTTTCACGATCTGAATATTTTGATATTCAACCAGTGAAAGAAGATGTTTGTCTCCCGTGATAATATGGGTAGCCTTGCCAGCGATTGCACATTCTATGATCATATCGTCATCGGGATCATTGGGAACGGCTCTAAGTGTTCCACCTATAGAAACAATGCTAGAAGCCTCACAAATTTCCTCAATGTATTTTCTAACTCGTTCTTCAGGAAATTTGATTTTTAGTAGAAGTTTTTCGGATAATTCGCCTAAAATCTCTGGACAAGTGACCGATCGAATCAGTTTGCTTTGGGCTAGGGAAAAACAACTATTCGGGCTACCGCCTTTAGAAAGCGCAGCAGATATGAGAATATTTGTGTCGAAGACAACAGTATAAATCACTACTTCTCATGAACGATTTCATCGATAAATTCTTCTCTTTCGTCTTCCGTCATGGTATCCCAATCGTAGCCGCGTTCTGCTGCGACGATTTTTGCCTGTTGGCTTCCGTAATCGGTTATAGCTTCCATATTTCCCCACTGACGCTGGATGAGGAATCTAAATAGTTCCTGTTGCTGTGCTTCGGGGAGTTGTTTGACTAATTCGATTACTTGTTCGTTGCTTAAGGTTAAGTTCGGCATAGGTCGCTTCTAGACACCAGCATGATTAATCAGTTTAACACGAGTCCTTAGCGGGGTGGGGAAACGGAGGGAATTTTCGTTCAAGGGGTGACAACAGTAATCGTTTTTCCCAACCTATCGGAAAACTCGACACTATACCCGGTTTCTAATCCCTCGATTTGATGTTTTTCTACCAATTTCCCACGTCTCCCGCCGATAGTTTTTCTTTGAGAATATGTTGTGGCAAAATTCCATTGGGGTGGACTTTGTAATTCATAATCTTTATATTATTTCGTTTAAGGAGTAGCTGTGTATCGTCTTTTAAATACGTCTATAAAATCAAAAGGTATATCGGACAAATATGGACTAATAAAATCATAAAAATTATCATAAAACTCTCCCAAGTAGATCAGCTTTGTATCTCCAGTTGTTGAGAATGAAAGATTTTGTAAATCGGTATAATTATTGCATTTCCAATAATTATATTGGTTGAACTGTATAGCATTACAATCATTTCCTAAAACAGACTTTTGGGCTTGATATAAATGAGGTTTTGTCGAGCGAATATTAATATCATCAATATATTTATATTCCACAGACTCTTTTAAAGATAGCTCTAATTTTCCATCAATACAGGTGGGAGGTGGATCTAAACTACATTGAGCAGCGGCCTTTAACACCCATTCTGCTTTATTCAATGACTCCATACATATTATAGTCACTTCGCTTCGTGCAGAGAACACATTACCTACATCTAGTTTAATCTCTAGAAGTAATCCTTTACATTCGTATAGAGTATTAGAACTAATTACTCTAATGCCATAAGAACCAGCAGCTAGTGACATTGAATTCAATTCATTTACTAGCAAAAAGGGAAAGAGATAAAATAAAATGCTTTTATTTATTTGTTTATTTTTCATGATAAAAATTTCGATTTAATGGGACATGGTTAAGTTAAAATTTTATCATAACATTTTCCCAATTGTTCATTCAAATAACAAGAAAAATTTTAAGGTATCTTAAGTTAGCAGTAGTAGATTAAAAACGTTTTATTTAACTATTATTTTTAAAGTATTTCCCTGTATTTCAGTAAAGTAGGGGGCTTATTCAGCCCCCATTAAACTCTAACTACCGCCAATCCTTGCCACATCGCGGGCGTTGGCTTCAAAAGCCGCATCGAGGGCAGAATCGCCGGTTAAACCGGAATCTAACGCCTCTTTAATACACTGCAACATCCGCTTATAATCCTTGGGCATTACTTTAACAAACTTGGGCAACATTTCCGACCAATTTGCTAAAACCAGGGCCGCTTTTTGACTTTGGGTGTAATCAGCATGGCGTTGAATTAACTCGCGTAAATCGTTGATTTCTTCCCCTTCTAGCGCCTCTAAAGCCACCATTTGGGTATTGCAACGAGTGGCGAAATCCCCCGACTCATCGAGGACGTAGGCGACACCACCACTCATTCCGGCGGCGAAATTGCGACCGGTGGGCCCTAAAACAACGACTTTACCCCCCGTCATATACTCGCAAGCGTGGTCGCCAACGGACTCAACCACCGTAGTCACCCCAGAGTTACGCACCCCAAAACGTTCCCCAGCAACCCCAGAAATATACACCTCACCACTGGTTGCACCGTATAAAGCCACATTACCGATGATAATATTCTCCTCGGCCACAAAAGTGGAACCTTTGGGCGGATAAACGATGATTTTGCCACCGCTTAAACCCTTACCCACATAATCATTGGCATCCCCTTCTAACTCCAGTGTCACCCCTTTGGGAACAAAAGCACCGAAACTCTGCCCCGCGCTGCCCTGAAAATGGAGATGTACGGTATCTTCGGGTAAACCCTCCCAGTGACGTTTAGTGATTTCGTTGCCTAAAATCGTCCCCACCACGCGGTTAATATTTTTAATCGGTAGTGTCGCCTTGACTTTTTCGCCTTTTTCAATGGCATCTTTGCATAAATCCAGTAAAACGGTTATATCCAAGCACTTATCTAAACCGTGGTCCTGGGGAATCTGACAATAACGCCCTACCTCTGCATCTACCTCCGGTTGATAGAGAATCGGAGTTAGGTCAATTCCTTTCGCTTTCCAATGTTCTACAGCCTGTTTCGGCTCTAATACATCAGTTCGCCCCACCATTTCATTTAAGGTGCGGAATCCCAATTCGGCCATAATTTCCCGCACTTCCTGGGCGATAAATTTCATGAAATTCACCGTATATTCGGGATCCCCGATGAAATTCTTCCGTAATAACGGATCCTGGGTCGCTACCCCCGCCGGACAGGTATTAAGATGACAAACCCGCATCATAATACATCCTAACGTCACCAGTGGCGCGGTCGAAAAACCGAATTCTTCAGCCCCCAATAGGGTTGCCACCACCACATCGCGGCCGGTTTTCATCTGGCCATCGGTTTCCACCGCGATGCGACTGCGAAGATTATTTAACACCAATGTTTGATGGGTTTCTGCTAGTCCCAACTCCCAGGGTAAACCCGCGTGTTTAATCGAGGTTTGGGGTGAGGCACCGGTCCCACCATCGAAACCAGAGATTAAAACCACGTCGGCGTGAGCTTTAGCGACTCCGGCGGCGATTGTGCCAACTCCCACCTCAGAAACCAGTTTTACGCTCACTCTGGCCGCACGATTGGCATTTTTTAGGTCATGAATCAACTCCGCGAGGTCTTCAATGGAGTAGATATCGTGGTGGGGTGGGGGAGAAATTAAACCAACTCCGGGGGTGGAGTGACGGACTTTGGCAATCCAAGGATAGACTTTTTTACCCGGTAATTGACCGCCTTCGCCCGGTTTTGCCCCCTGGGCCATCTTTATCTGCAATTCTCGCGCTTGGGAGAGGTAAAGACTGGTGACACCAAAACGGCCGGAAGCCACCTGTTTAATGGCACTATTTTTCGAGTCTCCCCGTTCATTTGTCCAAGTGTAGCGCTCGGAATCTTCGCCGCCTTCCCCGGTGTTCGACTTGCCACCGATACGATTCATGGCAATAGCGAGGGATTCGTGGGCCTCTTTGGAAATGGACCCGTAACTCATGGCCCCGGTTTTAAAGCGTTTCATAATCGCTTCAATCGGTTCCACTTCTTCGATGGGGATACTTTCCCGGTTTTTAAAGGTTAATAATCCCCGCAGGGTGAAGAATTTTTGATTTTGTTGGTTGACCAGTTGGGAATACTTCTTAAAGAGGTCGTATTTGCCCAATTTTACCGCTTGTTGCAGGGTATGAATGGTTTCTGGGCTAAAAAGATGGGCTTCCCCGTCCTTACGCCATTGATATTCACCGCCAATATCGAGGGTATGCACATTAACATCCCGGTCGGGGAAAGCGTGGCCGTGTCTGAGTAAGGATTCTTTGGCAATAATTTCTAAATCGGCCCCTTCAATGCGGGAAGCTGTCCAAGTAAAATAGCGATCGACTACCGATCGATTTAAGCCAATAGCCTCGAATATTTGCGCCCCACGGTAGCTTTGCAGGGTAGAAATGCCAATTTTAGAGGCCACTTTAATTACGCCCTTGGTGGCGGCTTTTATGTAGTTTTTACAGGCGGTCTGGTGGTCAACTCCTACCAATAAACCTTCCTCGATCATACTGCCGAGGGTGGCAAAGGCTAGATAGGGATTAATCGCACCGCAACCATAACCGAGTAAAAGGGCGTAGTGATGCACTTCCCGGGGTTCGCCGGATTCCAGGACAAGGCCGACTCTGGTGCGGGTTCCCTGCCGGATGAGATGATGGTGTAAACCGGCAACCGCCAGCAGTGAGGGAATCGGGGCGTGATTTTTATCGATACCTCGATCGCTTAAAATAATAATGCTCGCGCCCGCTAAAATTGCCTCGTCCACCTCTTGACAAATTGCCTCAATTGTGCTACGCATCCCCTCGACTCCCGAAGTGGGATCGAAGAGAATGGGAATAGTCACGGTTTTAAATTCGCTATTGCCCTGTAAACGCGCTAATTGGGCATTAGTGAGAATGGGAGAGTTAAGTTTAATCAGGTGACAGCTTTCCGGCTGCGGATCCAAAAGATTTCTCTCCGCACCGATAGTGGTGATGGGAGAGGTGATAATTTCTTCGCGAATCGAGTCAATCGGGGGGTTAGTGACTTGGGCGAATAACTGCTGAAAGTAATCATAAAGCAGTTTTGGGCGATCGGACAAGACGGCTAGGGGTGTATCGGAACCCATGGAACCCACTGCTTCCACTCCATCCCGGCCCATGGGGGCTAATAAAAGACGTAATTCCTCAAAAGTGTAACCGAAAGCGGTTTGCTGTTGAATTAGGGAAACAGCAGTTTCAGGTGGGGCAGTTTCAACGGCCGGTAAATCGTCTAAATTGACTAAATTTTCGTTTAACCACTGACGATAGGGTTTGGCTTTGGCAATACCTTCTTTTATCTCCTCATCGGCCACGATACGACCTTCTTTCATATCCACAAGAAACATCCGGCCGGGTTGCAGACGACCTTTAAAAGCGACGCGTTCCGGTTCAATGGGTAAAACTCCCGCTTCCGATGCCATAATTACTAGGTCATCTTTGGTGACGTAGTAACGGGAAGGACGTAAACCATTGCGGTCTAACACTGCTCCCATCATCGTACCATCGGTAAAAGCGATCGAGGCCGGACCATCCCAGGGTTCCATCAAACAGGAATGGTATTCATAAAAAGCTTTTTTCTCATCACTCATCGATTCGTGGGCTGCCCAGGGTTCAGGAATCATCATCATGACAGCGTGAGGAAGAGAACGCCCCGATAAAACCATTAATTCTAGGGCATTATCAAAAATTAAGGAGTCACTACCCTCGATATTAATAACCGGCTGGATTCTTTTGATGTCTTCCCCGAATAAGGGTGAGGCAAACATCGACTGACGGGCGTGCATCCAGTTAATATTACCTCGCAGGGTATTAATTTCGCCATTGTGGGCAATATAACGGTAAGGGTGGGCGCGTTCCCAACTGGGGAAGGTATTGGTACTAAAACGGGAATGGACTAATCCTAAAGCACTTTGAAAGTCGGGGTCGTGTAAATCGGGGAAATAGTCACCCACCTGTACCGGCATTAATTGCCCTTTATAGACAATGGTACGACTAGAAATACTGCAAGGATACCAGTAACGATTAAAGGATTGACGACTGAGGTGGGAACGTTTGCGAATAACGTATAATTTGCGTTCAAAGGCCAGATCATCGCTTAAATTGGCATCGCGTTCGATGAAAACCTGTTCGATAAAAGGTTCGGTAGATCTGGCCGAATTGCCTAAACTAGAGTTATCCGTGGGAACATCACGCCAACCGAGAACTTTTAACCCCTCTTCGGCGGCGATTTTCTCGAATTCCTGCCGACCTTTCCCGCGAATTTCGGCATCAGGGGCCGTGTAAAGCATTCCTACCCCGTATTGTCCGGCTGCCGGTAAGGTAAAACCTAGATTACTGGTCACTTTCCGGAAAAATAGGTCGGGGATTTGGCATAAAATACCCGCCCCATCTCCGGTATTTTTTTCCGCACCGCACGCGCCACGGTGATCGAGGTTTAGTAAAATTGTTAAGGCTTGTTCAACAATATCGTGGGACTTTTTACCCGTTTTATGAACGATAAAACCGACACCACAAGCATCATGTTCAAATTGGGGATCGTATAGTCCTTGTTTCCGTGGAGTTTGATTGTTATTCATCTTGTCTAATAGCCTAGCAGTCTGGAAGGGAATGGCCTAGAGGGTGAGCCAGAGTAGCGATTCTAGGTATATCAATTTTGTATCCAGACTGGACCTTCGGTCTTATATCTTAAGGAAATGTTTCGATGTGACAAGGGTTCCTTTATGCCGAAGAGATTATTCACGAATTTTTTAGCAGCGGATCGATTAAGTCGTCGGGAACGCGGTTATGCTCGATATAAGCGTTAATTTCCTCTAGATGGTCGCTGTAATAGGTCAACGCACTGAAAATCTGACTTAACGTCAGATGGGGCATTCCTAGGGGTATTTCTTCGGGAGCGACCCCCAGACGCCAAGTTTCGACGATGGCGCGGACGGGTGTACGCGTTCCTTTGATAATTGGTTCCCCGTGTAAAATCTCGTCGTCTCGAACGATATAGAGATATTCGGTCGCTTGAACCATCGCGGTTTTCTGGAGTGGATATCGTTTAGTTTATCGTATCGATCGAACCCCCGACTATTCCCCATAAATATCGGTTCGGTTACTTCAGCCACCCGATCTCACTTGCGGCGATTGTTTCGCTCTTTCTCGCCATTTTTTTGAATTTTCTGTAATTACCTCGCACATCGATCGGGCTTTTTCCGCCGCATCCCGCGCCATTTCCAGAATTTCCTCTAGTTCCCGTTCATTTAGTCCTGTTTCTTTTTCTTCCATCACCGTAAGCCCTCCAAGCGATTTTTAACCTGCGTCACCCTTATTTTAGTCTCTAAAATACGTCCTAACTCGATTGAGATATCTTCCCCGGCCTCCTGTAAATTTGCTGGGGTCGGTTCTGATCGATCAACACTTTCCACACGCTCGCGGATTTGATTCCTGGCGCGATCAGCGTAAAATAAGCTAGTATTCACAAAAGCCATCAATTGAATTAATGTAAAATTGTCGGGAAAACGATTTAACAGATATGTACCGATTTTGATCGCTTCTCTCCCGTCACTTTCTAGGCGATCTAGTTCTCGATCGATCCTTTCTACGAGCGCAGTTAATTCGGACGGTAAAGGCATAAATTGAAGAATAAGACAGGGGACGATTTTAACCTAGCAAAAACAGGCCGCACAAAGACCGAGCGGAGCGGTTTGATTGGGAAAATTCGATAACTCGAATAGAAGCGATCGATCACACATAGATGGCCTCTCGATCGATCCGTGCCTTGAGGTAAGGATTCAGAGAATCCCGATAGCGGATCACGTCCACTTCCCGTCCGAATAGGTTCTCTAGTTCGGCTTTCAGTCTGACTCTTTTAAGCAGATCGGGGGGCATATATACCACTATATCTATATCGCTCGTCGGTCGGGTTTCCTCTCTGGCTACCGAGCCGAAAATGCCGATTCGATCGATCGCGTATCGTTCCTCCAGTTCGGGTTTCAGGGTTCGTAAATGTTCCAATATCTCGTTGGCGGTGATTTTATCTACCATCTAATTTACTCCCTTTAGTTAATCGTGCGATCGATCTCTCGATCCTGATCAAAGACTAAAACGGGCTGCCACAATCGCACAACCCGTTCCCAATCAATTTAATTTTTAGTTAAGTAGGTAGGCGTTAAAAGTTGTCAGACACCCCCCTTGATAAGTAGGGTTGATTCATGAATCAACCCTACTATGAATCAACCCTAGGAGGGCAGGGGGGATCAGTCAGTCAAAATTACCCTTCTAGTTTCCGGCCTTTGCACAATAGACCCACCCCGGCAACGGAGAGTAAACCAAGAACCGTCGCTGGTTCGGGAACGGTGGTCAGGGAATAATTGGCGAGGAGGAAGGCTTCGCCAAAATTAACAGAACCGTAGCCAGCGCCGGAAGCGAAAAGCTCAACCGGAGATCCAAAGCCAGCGGGTATAAAGCCGAATCCATCATCACAACCCGTGGTGTCACAAGCGATAAAATCCAGTCCTGATCCGTCTAAGGATAGCACCGCCTGACCCGTTACAGAACCACTAGAGATGACACCGGCAAAAGAACCTACGAACGGAAGAGCGGGGGCGGGAGAGCCGTTAAAGGTGGTATTACTGATAGAACTGACGAATACCGTGTTGTTATCTGGTTGCAGGGTTCCGTCAAGCGTCGCAGTGATGGTTCCTGCGCTGGAGGTGTAGGAGAAGTTAAAAGTGGCGGCACCGGCAACCGGTGCGAGGGTGGCGGTGGCTACCGTGGCGAGGGCGACGGTTAGGGGTTTGTTAAAAGATGCGACGGTGACTTTCATCAGTAAATCATTTTATGTGAAGTTAGGTTAAGTGAAGTTAAAGTATGCAAAACTTCTTCACATATCTTATTTTTTTTTTTTTGCCGACTTCTGCTAGTTTTGATACAGTTTTTTTGACTTTTTTATGGTAAAGGAGTTGGGTTTATTGCCTCGATAATTGCCCCGATTTAGGGTGAACTCTAACAGCCGATCGCTCTTTTCATTGGCCGAAGACAAACAGAATAATTAGCATTGAAATAGTTATGGTCTCCTTTTCGGGGTTTCCGTTATCCCAGTTCCCCTGATAGGATTTAATCGCTCCCTTAACTCTAGAGCTAAAGTAGAGATAGGGTTTAATTGGAGCCATGTATGGAAGCGATCGAATTTAGGACGGTTATTCATAAGGGTCAAGTGAGCGTTCCCCCCCGATATTCTTCTCGATGGGAAGGTAAGATGATACGCGTGATTGTTGTGGATGACGCGGAAATCGTCCCCGAACCGAGCCAGAAAACTGAAAAAACGATGTTCGAGGCGATTTCTTTAAATACACGGGGATTTAGATTCGATCGGGACGAGGCTAATGCCCGGTAAAGTTTTTTTTGATAGTTTAATACTGGCCAGCGCTCTGGAAGCGGGCTGTCAAATTCTCCACAGTGAAGATTTACACGATGGTCAGCGAATCGAGAATCAATTGATGATTATTAATCCCTTTAGTTAAGTAGGTAGGCGTTAAAAGTTGTCAGACACCCCCCTTGATAAGTAGGGTTGATTCATGAATCAACCCTACTATGAATCAACCCTACTATGAGTCAACCCTACTATGAATCAACCCTACTATGAATCAACCCTACTATGAATCAACCCTACTATGAATTAACCCTACCTTGATAAGGAGGGCAGGGGGGATCAGTCGGTCAAAATTACCCTTCCAGTTTCCGGCCTTTGCACAAAAGACCCACCCCCGCAACGGAGAGTAAACCGAGAACCGTCGCTGGTTCGGGAACAGTGGGAGTGCCAGCCGGGGTCAGGGAATAATTGGCGAGGACGAAGAGTTCACCAGCACTAAGACTACCGTAGCCACCGATGGAAGCGAACGTGCTGGCTAAAAAGCCGAATCCATTATTATTACACAACGTCGTGTCACAAGCGGCAAAATCTAGTCCCGATCCGTCTAAGGATAGCACCGCCTGACCCGTTACAGAACCACTAGAGATGAAACCGGCAAAAGAACCTACGAACGGAAGAGCGGGGGCGGCAGAGCCGTTAAAGGTGGTATTACTCATAGAACTGACGAATACCGTGTTGTTATCCAGTTGCAGGGTTCCGTCAACCGTCGCAGTGATGGTTCCTAAGCTGGAGGTGTAGGAAAAGTTAAAAGTTGCGGCGCTGGCAACCGGTGCGAGGGTGGCGGTGGCTACCGTGGCGAGGGCGACGGAATAGCAAAAGGAACTTTTAAGTGGCATAGAATACATTGTTTAGCTAAATTCCCACGCACTATACCCTCCCCCCCCGATTTTGTCAAGGTTGTTGCTATTTATATTTATTATGCTTTATCTAGCTATTGATTACTCGATTGGGGATTTAGGGCGATCTCCCAAGAGAGCGGCGAAGTGGTGCGCTTTTCTGGGGTGCGAGGGGCGATCGGATCGGTAGAATTGACATAAGTACCTAAGCAAAATTAATTACACATCCAAGCCGTCACCCGTCAGCCAAAAGCTTTTTGCTGTGACCAGTAAACAGTGAACTAAAAATTCAAATCTGATCCCTGATAGCTGTCCCGGAGTCCCCGTCTCCTGACG